>CAJTLA010000102.1 GCA_910576985.1 uncultured Bacilli bacterium | reverse complement strand
TCTAACCAAGCTTTTCCTGTATAGATGCTTCCATCCTTGAACAAACCACTATAACCAGAATGTAAATTAGAACCTAAACTATTTCCCGTATATCTTTGTCCATTAGAAGTATAATCTCCCATTACATATTCCCAACTTTCACCACTCATATCATAAATTCCATAAATACTACCTGTTGTAGATGCACCTGTTCCTGATATATTTATATCGTAAGTATAGTGACAGCCATAATCCGTAGCACCATTACTGGGTGCACCATAACTACAACCTGTCATATGACTATTTGACTTATTCTGATATATCTCTTTATTTACTCCTGCATAATTTCTATTTCCTAGTTTTCCATATTTACTTTGGGAAAGATAGGCAGGAAGTGCCCACTCACTATTCTTCATAGCATGAGAATTTAATTTACTACTATTAAAACCATAACGATTTCCACTTTTTGTAACATTCCTTCCTACGCTAACAATATTTGCTACTTGTATTCCTCTCCAACTCGTAATATTTGGCTTTATCATT
>CAJTLA010000101.1:245-528 GCA_910576985.1 uncultured Bacilli bacterium | reverse complement strand
TTCTGGTCCAAGTTTTGTCTCACGACATTGCATTTCATAATCTTCCAAATGAAGTGATGTATAGGCATCTTCCTTAACCAAATTTTCATTTAAGATAACAGCATCTTCATAGTTATAACCATCAAAAGTCATGAAAGCAACTACCATATTTTTACCTAAGGCAAGTTCTCCCATATCTGTACTATTACCATCTGCAAGAATTGTTTTTCCAGCAACTACCTTATCGCCTACTTTTACAATAGGTCTTTGATGATTACAAATACCAGAGTTAGCAAGCTCAAAA
>CAJTLA010000101.1:0-235 GCA_910576985.1 uncultured Bacilli bacterium | reverse complement strand
AATAAGTATCTTTACCACCTTTGTTTTTAACAACAATTTTCTTAGCATCCACATATTCTACAACTCCGTCTGCTTTTGCAACAATAACAACTCCAGAATCTTTTGCAGCAATATGTTCAACACCTGTTCCAATAAATGGTGCTTCTGTCTTTATTAATGGCATAGCCTGACGTTGCATATTAGCTCCCATAGAAGCACGAGTAGCATCATCATGTTCCAAGAATGGAATACAACT
>CAJTLA010000100.1 GCA_910576985.1 uncultured Bacilli bacterium | reverse complement strand
GGACGCATGCCCATCTGATACCTCGAATGATTTAATTATTAAAAGATGCCTTCAAATAATATTATGGGGTGTTAATCCACGTTTCCATGGGCTATCCCCCTGTATCAGCCAGGTTGCATACGCGTTACTCACCCGTGCGCCGGTCGCCATCAAGGTATTGCTACCTCATGATGCCCCTCGACTTGCATGTGTTAAGCCTGTCGCTAGCGTTCATCCTGAGCCAGGATCAAACTCTTCATAGTATAAAAAATTTTTATTTTTTCCGTCGCTCAGTTTTTATATCCAGGAATTTATTCCAAGGACTCGCACTTGCTGTTTGTTTCAAACCTTTCAATATCTGTAAGAACTCTTTCTTTTTTTATTCCGTCGCTCAACAACCTTTCTTGAGGCGAAAGCGGATGCAAAGATAATGCTTTTGTTTTTTCTTATGCAAATTTTTTACAATATTTTTTTCTGAATTTTTCAACAGAAAACCGTTAATACCATATTATAAAACTATTTGCCGCATCAATTTGCATCAGAACTATTGCTAAA
>CAJTLA010000099.1 GCA_910576985.1 uncultured Bacilli bacterium | reverse complement strand
GTGTGAAGGATACAGGAAGTGGGCAGTATAAAGTAAGTGAGGGAGTAAGTAATTGGAGGACGCCAGATGCGTTTACGTTTGGAGATAAGGAACTCTCAGGAATATGGGTAGGAAAGTTTGAGACAAGTAGCACAAATCCGAGTGATGTAAATGGAGGAGGAAACGTCACAAGCCTAGATGCTATGATAAAACCGAATGTGACCAGTTGGAGAAATATACAGATCGCAAATATAGCAGAAGTAGGAATGAATATGACGAAGAATAATAATCGATATGGATTTAACAATAAAGTGATGGACTCCCATGCCATGAAGAACAGTGAATGGGCGCTAGTCGCGTATTTAAGCCAAAGTAAATATGGAAAGTTAGGAAACAAGAATTATAGTGGAGCGAATAAAGAAATCTATCAAAATAAATCAAGCGAGTTTATAACGGGGTGCAGTTATGGAAGTCCAAGTAATGCAAACACTGATTATGGATGTCAACATCAATATAATGAAAACCTACTTGGAACAGGAGCGTCAACAACAGGAAC
>CAJTLA010000098.1 GCA_910576985.1 uncultured Bacilli bacterium | reverse complement strand
AGTATTAGTTGGGAGATGGGTAATACGTACAGCAGAGTCTGTAGTATTTACACCTTGTCCTCCACAACCACTTGAACGATAAATATCAATCCTTAAATCACTTTGCTTAATTTCAATGTCCACTTCTTCTGCTTCTGGCATTACAAGAACAGTAGCAGTAGATGTTTGCAAGCGTCCATTGGATTCTGTTACAGGAACACGCTGTACTCTGTGAGAGCCACTTTCGTATTTAAACTTAGAATAAGCTCCCATTCCTTTAATCATAAATTCAATCTGACTGAATCCTCCTGCTTCTCCATCAATAGCATTATAAACATCACACTTAAATCCCTGCTTTTCTGCATAGCGTGTATACATACGGTATAGGTCACCTGCAAAAATATTGGCCTCATCTCCTCCAGCAGCACCACGAATTTCTACAATTACATTTTTAGAATCGTTCGGATCTTTAGGAATTAACAAAATTTCAAGTTGGGCTTCTAAAGATATTTTTTGCTCTTCTAATCCTGGAAGTTCTTCTTTGGCAATCTCCCCTAACTCTGGATCTTTTTG
>CAJTLA010000097.1:157-552 GCA_910576985.1 uncultured Bacilli bacterium | reverse complement strand
AAAGAAGAAGTAACAGTAAAAGATATTGCAGGAAACGACCAAACAGTAACAGTAGAAATCAAAAACATCGATAGAGAGTTTGAAGTACCAGTAGTATCATATAGTGAAACAAATCCAACAATGGGAAATGTGGTAGCAACAATTACAGCAAAAGAAGCAATGCAAGAAGTAGAAGGTTGGACATTATCAGAAGATAAATTATCAATGACAAAAGAGTATACAGAAAATGCTTCAGAAGAAGTAACAGTAAAAGATATCGCAGGAAATGAACAAACAGTAACAGTAAGTATTCAAAACATTGATAGAGAGTTTGAAAAACCAGTAGTATCTTATAATGTAACAGATCCAACAATGGGAAATGTAGTAGCAACAATTACAGCAAAAGAAGCAATGCA
>CAJTLA010000096.1 GCA_910576985.1 uncultured Bacilli bacterium | reverse complement strand
TCTTGTTTTAATAGATTTGGATATTCTTTTTTTTCATCACATTTTGAAGTACTGGCATGGTTAAATTTTTTAATTGTTATACTTCTTAATCCTAAAGATTTCATTCTTCTACCAACTCTTTTCTGACTAACTATAAAACCAGTTTTTCTTAATATTGCAGTAATTTTAGGAGATCCATATCTGCCTTTACTATCATTATATATTTTAATAATTTCAGTATCTAATAAATTATTGGCTTCCTTATAACTATTAGATTGATGATTCACATGATAGTAATAAACAGAGTGATGAATACCTATAAATTTACAAAGTAATCTGACATTAAATTCTTTTTTATGTTTATCAATAAATTTTATTTTATCTTCTATTTTTGCGTGAATATGGCAATTGCTTTTTTTAAGATTTCTAGTTCCTCTTTTGTTCTACTCAATTCTTTTTTTAGTGCTTGAATTTCTTTGTTATTAGTGATTGTTCCATCTTCTGTCTCTATTGGAGAATATTCTTTTACCCATTTATAAAGTACAGAATTACTAATGCCATATTCACGTATGATATCACAAGCAGGTTTACTTT
>CAJTLA010000095.1 GCA_910576985.1 uncultured Bacilli bacterium | reverse complement strand
CAATGAGAAGAACTTGTGAAGAATGCAAAGTTAATGTGGCATATAGATGGTATTTAGGGTTATCAATATATGATGATATTCCAAATTATTCTACTTGGAGTCAAAATTATATTAGAAGATATAAGGAAAGTGAAGTATTTAATCAAATATTTGATACTATACTAAACAAGGCGATAGAACATGGTTTTGTTGATATGGAAACAGTATTTGGAGATGGGACTCACCAAAAAGCGAATGCCAATAAAAATAAACACAAAGATGTTGAGGTTGAGATAGTAAAAAAAGTCTACGAAGACGCTCTATTACAAGAAATAAATGAAGATAGAATTACTCATGGAAAGAAGCCTTTAAGAGATATAGAAAAAACAGAAATCATGTTTGATGAAGAAACTGGAGAGATTAAAGAAAATATCAACACCAAACATATAAAGAAAAGTTTAACAGATCCAGAAAGTGGCTGTTTTCATAAGGGAGAAAAAGAAAAGTGTTTTGCTTATACACACCAGACATTTTGTGATAAAAATGGCTTTGTTTTAACGTCTATTACAACCCCAGGTAATGTTCATGATAGTGTAGCCTTTTTT
>CAJTLA010000094.1 GCA_910576985.1 uncultured Bacilli bacterium | reverse complement strand
GGCCGTGTCTCAGTCCCAGTGTGGGGGGCCTTCCTCTCAGAACCCCTACGCATCGTCGCCTCGGTGGGCCGTCACCCCGCCAACCAGCTAATGCGCCGCATGCCCATCCTCCGCCGGATCGCTCCTTTGGCCACGGAAGGATGCCCCTCCGTGGCGTCGCGGGGTATTAGGCGGTGTTTCCACCGGTTATCCCCCTGCGGAGGCCAGGTTGCATACGTGTTACTCACCCGTGCGCCGGTCGCCGGCAGGCGCTGGTAAACCAGCGCCCCCGCTGCCCCTCGACTTGCATGTGTTAAGCCTGTCGCTAGCGTTCATCCTGAGCCAGGATCAAACTCTTCGTTGTTGTATCTTGTTTTACTTCTTTTCAGAATCGTTTCGGGCGCGCCTTTCGGCCGCGCGGGAACCGACACGCCAACGGAGACCGTTCTTCCCGGCCCGGCTATCGCCTAGTAAGTATTGTGTCTTGGATATTGACAGAGTCACATTCATCTCGCCGGCCGCGACGCGGCGCGGCTCGATGCCGTTGTCTCTCTTGTACTTTCGTCGTTATTGCAATCATTTCAATGTCCTTGCGCCCCGCGGGGCCTAAGCCCCGGAAAAGC
>CAJTLA010000093.1 GCA_910576985.1 uncultured Bacilli bacterium | reverse complement strand
AAGCATTAAAAGAAACCGATTCTATTCATTATCAGTATGCTCAGTTATTTTGTTTAAATGAATATTCATCTTTACAAGTTGAAAAAATATTGGAGGTGTTGTCTAGGGAAGAACGATTTAAAAATGTGATACGACAAATAAAAGAATATAATATGAGTAAAGAAGAATATCAAAAAATGAAGGAGGAAGAGAATATGGAAATGACGTTTGAACAAGCGACATCAGGATTGATTGCTCATGCGAAAGAAGAAGGGAAAAAAATTGGCGAAAAACGTGGTGAAAAACGTGGAGAGAAACGTGGAGAAATGATTGGAAAAAGAAAAAACCAAATGGAAATTGCCAGAAATTTATTGTCAGAAGGTTTTAGTGTAGATTTGGCTGCTAAGGTAACAAAGTTATCAAAGGAGCAAGTTATGAAGTGTCAAAAATTTATAGAAACTAAATAGTTACAAAACGACAAAATTTGATATAAAAAAGTTATACTGTATTTATAAAATAGATTTCAAAAATAGGTTTTTTTGAAAGTAAGAGAGGAAGGAAAATATGGTATTAACAAATAGTAACCTAGGGGGGGGGCATAAGGAATAAAGCCTTTACTCTAATAGAACTTTTATCAGTC
>CAJTLA010000092.1 GCA_910576985.1 uncultured Bacilli bacterium | reverse complement strand
ATTGGCTGTCGTATTCATTCCTGAATGCTTTTCCCCTCCTGGTGCATAGTCTCCCATCATATACTCCCAAGCTCCTCCTGACATATCATAAATTCCATATATCGTTCCTGTTGTTGACGCTCCCGTTCCTTTAGGAGATTTTTCATATGTATATTGACATCCATAATCCGTATTTCCATTACTTGGTACACCATAACTACAGCCTGTTATAAACTCATTTGACTTATTCTGATATATCTCTTTATTCGCTCCACTATAATTCTTATTTCCCAGTTTTCCATACCTACTTTGGGAAAGATAGGAGGCTAGCGCCCATTCACTATTCTTCATCGCATGGGAATCTAACTTGTTCGTACTAAATCCATAGCGATTCCCATTCTTTGTTACATTTCTTCCAACTTCGGCTATATTCGCGACCTGTATTCCTCTCCAGCTTGTTACATTCGGCTTTATCATCGCATCTAGGGTTGTTACATTTCCTCCACCATTTGTAGTGGTAGGACTTGAACTACTTGTCTCAAACTTTCCTACCCAAACTCCACTTAGATCTTCATCTCCAAATGTAAACCCATCTGGCGTTCTCCAATTCTTTACTCCTTCTACTACTTTATACTTCCCACTTCCTGTCTCTTTTGCTGAT
>CAJTLA010000091.1 GCA_910576985.1 uncultured Bacilli bacterium | reverse complement strand
TGAGTTATTAGCGGTGATTGTGATTTTGGCTGTAATTGCGTTAATCGCAGTACCAATCATATTAAATATTGTAAATAGGTCTAAAAAAAGTGCATTTTTAGATAGTGCATATGGGTTAGTAGAAAGTGCGAAGTTATTATATGCAGAAAGTATATTAGATGGAGGATTATCAGAAGAAAAAACATTTTCTTTTGATAGTGGAAAACCAGAGGGTTTAAATTATAGTGGGGAAAGTCCAAAAGGTGGAATAGTGGTATTAACACCAAATGGAGAAATTAGTATTGCGATTCATGATAATGAATGGTGTGCGGTAAAAGGATTTTTAGATCAAGAAGTGAGATTAACGAAATATGAAGAAGGAAAATGTATGTTATCAGAAAATGAGAAAGATCCAGTGATAACATTAAATGGAGATGCGACAGTATATGTAGAAATTGGAGGAACTTATACAGAATTAGGAGCGAAAGCGAGTACTAGAGGTGGAGATGTATTAGAATATACAACAGAGATTAAAAAAGAAGATTCTGTAGTAAATAGTATAGATACTAGTGTAGAAGGAGAATATAAAGTAGTATATAGTGCTAGAAGTAATGAGAAAACAGCAACCATCACTAGAACAGTAGTGGTACTAAATATGACACCAGTAATCACAATGACAGAAAGTAATGAAACATATGTAAAAGAAAAAGAGGTTTTAATCAATG
>CAJTLA010000090.1 GCA_910576985.1 uncultured Bacilli bacterium | reverse complement strand
AGGATATGTAATTAAGTATTCAGTAGGCTCTATAGCCTGTAAATTAGTATGTAATAAGTGTTTAACTGTTCCTTTTTTAACTTTGTAGGTGTAGTCTTTAATAACTTTCAAAATTTCACTATTTGGCTGTAGCGTTTCCATAGTTTTAAATTCCAACATCAAAAAAGTCCTCCTTCCTAGAAAGAGAACTAAAGCCTTTTATATAAAATAAAAACTCACGAACTTGTTACAGTCCGTAAGTTGTTTTCAAATGGAGCAGGTGATGGGAATCGGACCCACGTAGCTAGCTTGGAAGGCTAGGGTTCTACCATTGAACTACACCTGCAAATCAAGTAGGCACTTTTAATTATACTCGTTTCAAAATATATGTCAATACTTTTTTGAAAATTTTTATTATAATTTTTTTTGAAGAAAAATTTGACTTGTCACTTATTGACTATTTCTGATAGGGGATTTTCAACGATGATTGACAGCACATCCATTCTTTGGTACAATAATAGAAACTAATAGTGATCATATTATAAAAAGAGAGGGGGAGTTAGTTGTATGAAAGAATCATGGCTTTTTGAATATGTGAATGAAAATGAATTTAAAAAATTAGAACGTTCTTTAAAGAAATACAATATGCTAGCTTATAAAAAATTATATTTTGAATACTATCCAGCTTTAAAAGAAGGAAATTTTTTAGGCGAATTAGTATCTACAAATAAAGCAAAAGGAACAAGATCATATGAATTAAAACTGCCAACAGATGCAATGTTTTCAAAAGTTCATGGTGATATAAAACTACATTATATTGTATATGAGAAAGAGTCGATTGTGATGCTAAATACAATAACTCCAGAAGATATTTTATCAGAAGGACATCAATCTGAATTAGAAACATTTAAGGGAGTCATGGTCTCTAAAAAACATTCTGAAAAAGATATGTTCAAAATTAATTTATTAAACATGTTACAAAAATAATCAAGCAAACAAAAAATTTGCTTTTTTTGTTATCTCATCTATCAACACAACTATTTTATGCAAATGAAACAAAAATATGAATAAATAGAGTGACTTCTAATTTTATAAAATAAAAAGTAGCAGGAGACTATGGAAAATATATCATAAAAATTTTTAAATATAACCATAAAAAAATCAAATATGTAACTAAGATATGATTCTAAAATTAGAAAAATAAAAAACAATAT
>CAJTLA010000089.1 GCA_910576985.1 uncultured Bacilli bacterium | reverse complement strand
CATTAAATGAAAGTGGAATCTATAGTATCAAACTAACGGGAAGTGATGAGTATGGAAATAGTACAGCTCAAACAAGTGGGGAATATAAAATAGATGTAACAGACCCAATAGTAGGAAGTGTGAGTCCAAGTGGAACAATGGGAAGTAATAGTTGGTATACAAGTAATGTGACATTTAATGTAACAAATGGAACAGATAGTTTATCAGGACATAAGAGTACAACAGTGTCACCAACAAGTTTAACAAGTAACACAACAGGAAGTAATGTAGTTGTAACAACAGAAGATAATGCAGGAAATAAAGTAACAAAAACGTTTGGTCCATATAAAATAGATAAAACAAACCCAACAATATCAGTGAAGAGTACAGGAAGTGTAACAATAACAAAGGGAGCAAGTAATGCGATATTGAGTACGTACTTTAATGGAGCAACATGGAGTATCAGTGGAACAGGAAGTGTGACATGTAAGAGTGGGTCAACAACAGTAACAAACACAAGTAGTATGGCAGTAGGAACACACACAGTAACATGTACAGCAACAGGAGTAAATGGGTTAACAGCGAGTGCAAGTAAGACAATCATAGTTAAGCCAGATTGTGAAAATCCAACAACAGCTCCAAGTTTGACAAATGGATTAATACCAATAAAATGGAATGGAAGTGCGTGGATAAAAGCAGATACAAATAATCCAAGTGGAGCAAATCAGTGGTATGATTATTGTTCACAAATGTGGGCAAATGCAGCGAGTGTAACAAGTAGTTATAGAAATGTAGCAGTAGGAACAACAATACCAGAGAGTGCAATAAATGCATACTTTGTATGGATCCCAAGATATGAGTATCAGTATACAAACTTAGGAACAAGTTATGCAGGAGGAAGTGTATATCAGCCAGGTCAGATAAATATAAAATTTATAGCAACAAGTAAGACAAGCCCAAGTAGTAATTATAAGATCCATCCAGCATTTACATTTGGAAGTACACAGTTAGCAGGGTTTTGGGTAGGAAAATTTGAAACAAGTGCAGCGTCAGGAAGTGCATGCTTCACAAGTCCAAGTACGAGTAATTGTAATAATACAAGCCAGAGTCCATATATAAAACCAAATGTAAATTCATTAAGATATCAAACAGTAAGCAATCAATTTGCAACAGCGCAGAAGTTCAGTGCATCAGGAAATAGTTACGGAATAAGTACAAGTGCAGATGCACATATGATGAAGAATAGTGAATGGGGAGCGGTAGCCTACCTGTCACAAAGTAAATATGGAAAATATGGA
>CAJTLA010000088.1 GCA_910576985.1 uncultured Bacilli bacterium | reverse complement strand
TCCCAATTACGGTATATTCCATTCCATTTTTTAGTAATATTTAAAGTTGCTAAATAAAGACATTTCATTAATGCTTCATCTGATGGAAATACCGATTTTGTTTTTGTATATTTTCGGTAAGAACGGTTTAAACTTTCAATCGTATTGGTAGTATACTTACTGGTTCAGAATAACTGAAGAATGGACAAATGGCGTCCCAATTTTCTTCCCATGATTTTAGAACAGTTGGATATTTATCTTTCCATTTTTCTTTTATTTTTTGTAACTGTTCATATCCAGCCTTTTCATTTTTAGCTGTATAGATTGTTTTTAAGTCATTACAAAATGATTTTAATTCCTTATACGACACAAATCTTACTGAATTTCTTATCATATGGACAATACACCTTTGTTGTACTGTTTTTGGAAATGCTGCTTGAATTGCTTCTTTTATTCCCGTTAAACCATCAGAACATAAAATCAAAATATCTTTTACACCACGATTCTTTAAATCATTGAATACAGATAGCCAAAATTTAGCGGATTCATTTTCTCCAATCCATATTCCTAAAACATCCTTTTCTCCACATTCATTCACGCCTAATACGATATAAGCTGCTTTCTTTACAACACTTGCTTCATCCCTTACACTAAAGTGTATTGCATCAACAAAACATATTGGATATACACTTTCTAATGGTCTATCTTGCCATTCTTTTATTTTTGGTAGTATTTGATCCGTTATGTTGCTTACTATGGTAGAGGATATTTCTATACCATATAAATCTCTTATTTGTTCATTGATTTCACGAGTAGATAATCCTCTTCCATATAGAGATATGATTTTATCTTCTATTCCAGATACAGCTCTTTTATTTTTAGGTACTATAATAGGCTCAAACTCATTATTTCTATCTCTTGGTGTTTCAAAATCAAACTCACCAAATTCACTCTTTAATTTCTTTTTAGTTTTCCCATTTCGATAGTTTGATTTTTCTGTTTTATTATCATATTTTTGATAACCCATACTCGTTTCAAATTCTGCATTTATCATTTCCTGTAGAGAATCTTTAAACAAATCTTTAATTGCACTTGATAAATCCTGTGCACTTTCTATTTCATAGTTTTCTTGTAATATTTCTAATATCTTTTTTCCTTTACTTTTTTCTTCCATAAAAAATCTCTCCATTTCTTCTATTTTATCATGGAAAGATTTCTATTTTACACAAATTTATTTACAGACTCACTTTTTAAGTTGATATTTATAAATATAATATTTGGAATTAACTCAATGAGAAGAACTTGTGAAGAATGCAAAGTTAATGTGGCATATAGATGGTATTTAGGGTTATCAATATATGATGAT
>CAJTLA010000087.1 GCA_910576985.1 uncultured Bacilli bacterium | reverse complement strand
ATAAATTATTGGCTTCCTTATAACTATTAGATTGATGATTCACATGATAGTAATAAACAGAGTGATGAATACCTATACATTTACATAAGTCAAATCGCTCACTATAACTTCTAATTGTTTTTCTCGATTAAACTCTCTATTTAATATATTTGGCTTATTTTCTTCATTACATTTTACTTTAGTACTTTAAACTGTTTTACCGTATAATTACTCACTAAACCGCGTAATTTCATAATTACTCTTATTTTTCGAAGCGATACTTGATACCCAATTTTAGAAAGTTCTACTTTGATTTTTCTAGAACCATAATTATTTCTACTTTCTTTAAAAATTCGAACAATTTCTTCTTCCAATATCTTATCTTCTCTTTTATTTTTTCTTTCATAATAAATAAGAGCTCTGGACACTTTTAGAGCTTTACATATTGCACTGATACTATACTTGTCTCGATTAGCTAATATAATTCTTATTTTCGTCCCATTATCAGTGCCGCAAGATTCAAAATATCATTTTCCATTCTAAGTTGTTTATTTTCCTTTTCTAACTGAAGCAATCGATTTTCTTCTTCTGAACGATTATCTTTTGCTTTAAATGATCCCGTTGTATTAAATTCATTTACCCATCTATTAAAGGCTGATGGAGACAAATCGTATTCTTTTATAATTTCTTTTCTTGATTTTCCAGCATTATATAATCCTACTACTTGTTTTTTAAACTCTTCTGTAAATGTTCTTCTTTCTCTTCTTTCTGACATGATTTTCCTTCTTTCTACTTTTATTTTATCATGTCCTTATTTTTTTTGTCTAATTTATTATAACCTATCCAAATTTCTTTTCAATTCTCTTGAAATTGTAGATACATTTCGATTTAGAATCCTTGCCATTTCTCTTAAACTCATTTTCATTTCTTTAAATTTACTGATACAAGCACGCTCTTCTATGGTAAGATGTATATAGTTCATATTTATTACTCCTTAATGTTTGATTAGTCACCAACATTATATCATGAGTAATAATATGAACTTTTTAATTATTAATTACCAAGTGTTGCACTTGTTATTATAAATTATCATTATTCTTAGTCTAGGAAGACTACTCGAAATGCACTAACGGTCTTACCATCTGAACAACCAAAACTGAACACTCCTGCATCCATCACGTCTCCATAGTAGCTACCACGATAAAACCATGAACTAAGCCAAGTAACAAACCTACCATCATCATTATACCATCCGTTCGTCTCACTTAGCGCATGTCCGTAACATATTCCTGAGTTACATGCTGTTGTTGCACTTGTGCTTGTATAATTATCATAATATTTACTTGCTGGTAAACTCCCAAATCCCGCATAATTTATTGTTTGATCATAGACTCCCATTACATATTCATTTGCTCCTCCACTCATGTCATATATTCCATATATTGTTCCTGTTGTTGAAGCTCCTGTTCCTCCTGGACTTACATTATATGTATTTGTACATGAACTTGTTTGGCCTGTACTTGGTGTTCCTGCACTACACCCTGTTATACAATTACTATTATTATTTATATATACTTCCTTATTTGCTCCACTATAACTACTATTTCCATATTTTCCATATTTACTTTGTGACAGGTATGCTACTGCTCCCCATTCACTGTTCTTCATCATATGCGCATCTGCACTTGTACTTATTCCAT
>CAJTLA010000086.1 GCA_910576985.1 uncultured Bacilli bacterium | reverse complement strand
TATAGTTGTCTAAAAGTTTGTAATTAATACTTCTTCTGCTTCACTTTTATTTTTTCTTCTATAGTTGGCGTTTCGATATTGTCTATGAATATAATGAATATGGTATCTTCTTGCCCATTCTTTTAGTATACTATTTTCTTTTCCATTTGATTTTAATACATTTGAAAGGGCAAATCGGATGTTTCTATTATCAAGTTGATCTAAAATTTGTAGTAAGTCCAGTTCATCAGTTTCTTTCCATGATGCATTATAAGGGGCATCTGTAATTAAGTATGGAGGGTCAAAGTAAAATAAATCATTTTCGGTGGCTCCTTCATATAATTTTGGGTTTCGAAAGTCATAGTTATAGAATTCGATGTTTTTTTGTTTCATGATGTTTGCATAATCAATTGTTTTTTTTCTTAAGGATTCTGTGTAGTCTACTTTTCCTACTGGTACATTGAATTCTCCTTTGGCGTTAAAGCGCAAATAATGGTTGAATCCAAATATGTTAAGGGCAAATAATTTGTCTACGGTTGGATTATTGTTATAGTCTTGTTTTAACTGTTGGAATGCAGTTTTGTTATATATTGATAGTCCTTCATGTTTTTTTTCTGGGTATTTTTTTCTACCATTTCGATAACTATCTGTAAATTGATAGTCGGCAATTATTTGATCGATATCTTGGATGATTTTTGTTCCAGTATTTCGATCAAAGTATTTTAATAGTTGAATCGTTGTTATTTGATTATCATTTAAAGTAATATTTTGAACATTTGAGTTTAGTGATATGATTGCACTTCCTGCGAATATTTCTGTGATTCTTGTTATGTTTTCTGGAAAGTATTTTAATATTTGGTCTACGACTTTTGCTTTGTTTCCAGAATAGTTTAATGGAGAATTAATCATTTTTATCCATCCTTGCTAAAGCTGTTTCATAATATTTTTTGTCTATTTCTGCGCCAATGCAATTTCGGTTTGTTGTTTGACAGGCTTTGGCGGTCGTTCCTGAACCTAAGAAGGGATCAAAGATTAGGTCTTCTTGATTGGTATGAACTTTGATAATGTCTTCCATGAGTCCTAAATGTTTTTGGGTTGGATGCAATCTTTTTTTTCCTCCTGTCACTACTCCTGTTTTATATAATGGTCTTAAATAACCTTTTTCCTTTGGTTTGTTGAAAGTCCAAGGTTTTCCTGGCTTTATTGCCCAAATGGCAAATTCACAATCATTTACATATCTTCTATCCACGTTTCTTGGCATAGGGTTATTTTTTTCCCATCTGATAATGTCTTTGACTATGAATCCGCTTTTTGTTAGTTGTTCTGATATGGTTGTAAAGTTTTTCCAATCGTTAAATATGATAAATGTTCCACCTTTTTTTATGAGAGGTGCACATGTTTTTATCCATTTTTTTTGGTCAAAGTTGTAGTCCCATTCTCCATAGTTCATTCCGTTTCTTCCCATGTTGGAATAGCCTAGTTGATGGGTTCTACTGACTCCATATGGAGGGTCTGTGATAATGGCGTCAAATTGAATTTTTTTTCTTTTTAATCTTTTGACTGTTTTTCTATAGTCTTCGTTGTATATTTGTATGTTGCTCATAAGATTACCTCCATGTATTTATTATATCATGTGAAAACATTATTTCGCAATATTAGTGTTTAATTGTGTGAAAAAAAGAATCGCTAAGATTCTTCAGACTGTTGACAAATAAATAATGCCAAAAGTCTTTAAATTTGAAATGAAATGTATTATAATAGAAATGTAAGAA
>CAJTLA010000085.1 GCA_910576985.1 uncultured Bacilli bacterium | reverse complement strand
TTTTTAAATTCTTCTGTAAAATTTTTTCTCTCTCTTCTTTCTGACATGATTTTCCTTCTTTCTATTTTTATTTTATCATTTCCTTATCTTTTCTGTCTAATTTATTATAACCTATCCAATCTCTTGAAATGCAGGTCGATGTTCCATATCTTTTGCACTTATTCCTGCATCTTCATAAATTTTAAATACTTCATAACCCTTAAATGCACAGAGTTGTAATAACTTTTCTTTTTGTTCTCCTAAAGAAAATCCTTCTCGTGCCTGATCCTCTGTGCTGACTCCTACGGAACACATATACCGTATTATTTTAAAACACTTGATATAATCAATTTTGATTATAAAATAAATACCAATATTACTATTGGTACTCAGTTAAAACAAGAAAAAGTCCATATTGATAAAATGGATATTACTTTATCATTAGGACTTTAAAATAGCATATTTCAAATTAAAAATAATTGTTGAAAAAAGAGTTTACTATAAATTGGTAGACTCTTTTACATTTAACTTCTTTATCAATCTTTTATGAACTGGTCTTATAAAATCAACAATGTTATCTCCTATTGCTTCTTCAAATGTAATCCATTTAACACCTTTGCTTTCATCTTCTCTAAATGCTAACGTTTTTTTATCATCAGCCTCTAATAAATAAACTACATCTAAATGTGTATGGGCTGGTACATATTTCCCTCTTTTTATATGACCAACAATAGGGGAAGCAGAAATTGCAAAAATAGAATTATCTAATACCTTTGTTTTTAAACTTGTTTCTTCTTCTACTTCACGAATAGCAACAGACAATAGATTTTCTTCACCATCAGCATGTCCTCCAGGAAAAATCCAAGCATCATATATATTATGATATACAACAAGCATTTTTGTTCTATCTTTATTTACTACAAATGCAGAAGAAGCAAAATGCGCAAATTCATTTTCTCTAGTTAAAACATCATCAAAAGTATCAATCCATTTTAATAAATAATCCTTAATTTTTTCTTCCGCTTCATCAAAAGGAACATAACTTTCTATTTGTCCTCTTAAATTCATTATTTTTCCTCCTCATATAATTTTATCCATCCAAGTTTTAGCCATAAATCAACTTCTTCATAACATTGAACATCTTGACTTGGCATCTTTAATATAACTAATTCTATTTTTTTATTATAAACTAATTTTTGAGCAAGACCAAAAGTTAATTCAGCAAACGCTTCTGCACCAATATATCCAGACTTTCCATTTTTATCTTCATTCATAATAAATAACATATCCGTTTTTGTGATGCACTCAAAGAAAGTTTTGTGTATACTTGGATATAACTCTATAAATTTTTCTTTGGTGTTAGTATAGATATATGGACAATGTGATAAAATAAACGACATTGAAAGGAGTGTCTATAAGATGGCGAGAGGAAAAACATATGATGAAGATTTTAAAAAAATGATAGTTGAATTATATAACACAAAAAGTAAACCTGCTTGTGATATCATACGTGAATATGGCATTAGTAATTCTGTACTTTATAAATGGGTAAAAGAATATCTTTAGAGATATTTCCTTCAAAATAAGGACTGCCAATTATACCATCTACATAAAAATGACTATGTGCTTTAGCAAAAAAATCATCTACAAATTCACTTGAATATTCATTATTTGTCATTTTTAAAATGGATAAAACATCATAATCGAGAGTTTCGAAAAAGTTGTGTAAATAGTAAATTTTACCTTCCGTTGGAACCATCAAAATGATGGTTCTTTTTTCTT
>CAJTLA010000084.1 GCA_910576985.1 uncultured Bacilli bacterium | reverse complement strand
GGTTACTACCTGTTACCAAAAATATATTTCTCATTTTACTTCATTCCCTTACTATAAACAGTATAACTTTTTTTAATCAAACTTTACCACTTTGTAACTATATAGTTCCTAAAAACTTTTTCATAAAAAAAATCCAACTCACTCTAAAACATCAGTTGGATCTTTTCCCACATTCTTTTCATAAATCACTAACTTCTCATTCATGTCCACAGTAGCTAACAAAATATTCCCCATTTCTTTATAGCCCTTAACTTTCAATTCTTTCTCTAACCACCGAATATCCTTATGAATATTTTCCAAATTATTTTTCATTACCTTACCATCAATGATCACATTTGCACATAACCCCTGCTTAGAAGCCTTCAAATTCATATCCTTCATCGTAACAGGCTTATACTCTCCTTTTGGTAAAATACTCACAGTTCCATTGGTCTCCATAATTGCATATTCAATCTCACTAATATCAAAATACCCATTAATACGGCATTCCTCCAACAAATCATTCATATCAAACTTCACTTTTTTCATACCCTCAACCAATAACTTGCCATGCTCAATTAATACAGTCGGAACCCCCATAAAAAACCGTCTCAAATGAATACTCTTCATCGTTAAAATAGAAACCAAATAAGCAACAAGTCCGAAAATCACAACCGCTACAGTTCCATTAATATAATTCGTCTCCAAATTAATCGACATCTCTGCGGCAAAATTACCAATTGAAATTCCAATCACATAATCAAACAAACTCAATTGAGAAACTTGCTTTTTCCCAAGCATTTTCGTAACCAAAAACAAAGTCACTAACGATAACAAACTTCTTACTACAACATCCAATACTTCAATCGCTTTAAAATCCATATTAAAATTCATTAGAATCACCATTTATAGTATCTCTAAATTCTCAAAAAATATTCAAAAAAAAAGTTTTAAAAACTATTTTTTCTGCTTTCCAAAAATTTTCTTCTTAATTTCTTCTTGATCAAACACCACATTTGTCTTTACCACAAACAAAATCACAATAAACAATAAAATGCCATATATAATATAACCCAGCATCTGATCCTTTAAAACATACACAATCGATGCCGCCGCAAACAACAAATTCATCACATAAATCACCAAAACAGTAGTTCTTTGTGAAAAATTACGATTCAATAATTGATGATGAATATGAAACTTATCAGGCGTAGAAATACTTTCTCCCTTTAAAGCACGACGAATAATCGCGAAAATCGTATCCAAAATTGGAATCGCTAAAATAAGAAGTGGAATAATCAAAGAAGTCATCGTTACATTCTTAAATCCCAATAGCGCAATCACTGCAATAATGAAGCCTAAAAACATAGAACCACTATCACCCATAAAAATACTAGCAGGATTAAAATTATGCACCAAAAATCCTAAAGTAGAACCTAACATAATAAAAGTCAAAACAAAATCTAACCCACTTTTTCCTTGTATCGTGGCAATAATACCAATCGTTAAAAAATAAATCGAACTAATACCAGATGCCAAACCATCTAACCCATCAATCAAATTCATACAATTAATACAACCTAAAATAAAGAAAATCGTAATTGGATATGACAAAATCCCAAAATCAAAATATAACCCAAATGCACTAAGATCTCGAAGTAAAATATTACCATAAAAAACCACAATGCAAGCCGCCGCTAATTGCCCTACAAACTTATGTGATGCCTTCAATGGTTTAATATCATCAATCATTCCCGTAATTACAATAATAAAACTACCAATTAAAATCGAATTCATTGTATCACTATGAGTACCAAACAACATATACCCTAGTAAAAAGCCAAAGAAAATTCCTAATCCACCCAAACGTGGCATCGGTTTTTGATGTACCTTTCTTGCATTCGGAATATCCACAGCCCCTACATGAAACGCAATTTTCTTAACTAAAGGCGTAAGAAACGTCACAAATGTAAACGTGATAAATATCATCAATAAAATCTTTGTTAACATAGCTTGATCCATAAAATCACCATATACATAGATCGGAAGAGCGTCGTG
>CAJTLA010000083.1 GCA_910576985.1 uncultured Bacilli bacterium | reverse complement strand
TCTATCCGCTGAGCTACAGGGGCGCGGCGGCATAGATTCTACCACCTTTTCGTTGCCCGCACCTTGGCATGCTGGTACAATGCTTCTTTGCGTGCGACGGAGCAGGGCCGTTAGCTCAGTTGGTAGAGCAGGGGACTGAAAATCCCCGTGTCAGTGGTTCGATTCCACTTGAAGCCACCATAAAATAGACTTTTATATAGTATGATATAACATTATAAAAACTATATAAAAGTCTATTTTTATACCGTTTTAGCGTTTTTTAGAAAATATAAATATAATAAAAATATATAAAGGTTCTTTGTCAATAGTTGGGGTGGAGCAGTTTAAAACTAACTTGACCGTAAGCTTTATCTAACTTTTGATTATTTTACACCAAAACCTATGAAATTCGTGCTTTTTATGCACACTTAATAAACCTAATTAAAAATTAGGATTTTTTTATTCAATTTTCTATTGTCTAATTCATTAGTAAAATCCTTGCTTTGAAATTTTGGAAGTTTCTAAACCCAAAAGCAATTCGTTTAAGCACTTTAATCTTATTGTTGTATCCTTCCATTACACCATTTGAATAGGGAACTAATAGCGAGTTTCTAATCTCTTTAATCCAGTTGCTATAAGTTTTTGAGCATTCTTGTAAGACTTCATACTTGGAATTTAAATTATCGTTTACCCATTTATTTAATTTATCTATTGCAAAATATTTTTCGTTTGAATGAACAATATCTAATAATTCTTCTTTTTCGTTGTAAACTCTTCGTAATTCTTCAGAATAATTAATCAGAATGTAGTTCAATTCTTCTCGCTGTTTTGCATTTAAGTTTATATATCTTGAAAGGAGTAATTTTTTTGAGTGTTTAAAATATTTTCTCTCTTCAGGTGTAAGTTTGTTTTGAACTTTCTTTCTAACAGTATCAACTGCTTGTACAATATATCTTATGTAATGAAATCTATCAGCTACAATTTTAGCATTTGGAAAATAAGTTTTTGCCAAATCTTTATAAGGTTGCCATAAATCCATAACAATATATTTCACTTTTTTTCTTTCTTCTAATGAAAACTTATTGAAGTAGCTAAAAAGATGAACCTTGTGTCTACATTCTAGAATATCAATAGGTTTATGAGATTTTCCATCCAATAGAGAAACTTGATATTTGTAATTTCCTGCATTACCTCTAAATTCATCAATGCCAAGAACCTCAGGTAAAGAAGAAGCATTAACAGCAAGACATGGTAATAATTTTGAGACAGTAGTTGTTGAAACATTTGAAAGTTTTGCTATATCTTTCATAGACTGTTTTTCTTTTAATTTATCAATAATAAAAGCAGTTAAGCGTTTAGTTTTTCTAGCCCTTTTAGGTAAGAAAGTATTTTTTTCATAAAATCTTTTTCCACAATTCTTACAAACATATCTACGTTTTCTATAATAGATAAAAGTATCTTTATAATAAATAGGAATATCTTTAATAAGTTGAAAACGATAATCATGTACTTTAGTTGTTTTAGAGTGGCAACAAGGACAAATATGCTCTCTAATAGGTAATTCAATATGAATTCTAATGCGATTCTTTCTATTTCTAAATTTTGTTACTTTTACATCTTTTAAATCTAATAAAGTTGTGATAAAATTATTTTGCATTTATCTAAGCCTCCTTTGGTATAATGGTTTGTAGCAAAATAATTTTACCAAAGAAATTAGATAAATGCTATTTTTATATAAAAATAGTTGGAGTTTTTTATCACCCCAACTAAAATTATAGAACCTTAAATATTAAAATATTAGTTAGTATATATGTGAAGGAGTATATTATGCCAGAGGAATTTAAGTGTTATTTTTGGGATACAGAATTTGATAAATTAGACTTAAAGAAAATATGAAATATATTATTTCCAGATTATTAACTGAAGGAGATATGAATGCTTTTAACTGGATAAAACAACATTATACTAGAGATGAAATTATAGAAACAGCAAAAACAAGTAGAAGATTTAATCCATTAACAGCAAATTTCTTAAAGTATTATTATAATTTAAAGGAAGAAGAAATGATTTATTATATAAATATAAAAAATATGAATTATGTATATTACTAATGAGAAGGCAAGAGTTTTTGAAAGTGATAATGCAACATTTTGGGCTATTATAGATAAATC
>CAJTLA010000082.1 GCA_910576985.1 uncultured Bacilli bacterium | reverse complement strand
ATGGAGTAGAAATTACAGATAAAGAGCATATTGCTTACAAGAGTCCATTTAGATACAGAAGTTACTATTATGATTTTAAAACAGGATATTATTATTTGAATTCTAGGTATTAT
The DNA here is from genome assembly GCA_910576985.1 of uncultured Bacilli bacterium. Lineage (GTDB taxonomy): Bacteria > Bacillota_I > Bacilli_A > RF39 > UBA660 > MGBC102946. The sequence goes on along the minus strand of CAJTLA010000082.1, from coordinate 2,317 downwards.
GATCCTAATTGGGGTAGGTTTTTGAATGCGGATAATGCTATAATACAAAATAATAATTTGGTTGGAAATAATTTATTTTCTTATTGTATGAATAATCCTACTAATCGAAATGATAATTCTGGAAATATTTCTGTTAAAAGTATGATAAAGATTTTTAATAAAATTGGAAGTTCTATGATAAGAGGATTAAAGAGCGTAGGAAAAACTGTTAAAGGCACAGGAAAAAAGATTGGAAAAATGGTATCAAATGCGATAAGTACACTATCGAAAGGTTCAGCTAATATTCAAAAAAAATTAGCAAATAAAGTTTCAAATGATTTTAATCAGTTAAAAAAGGCAATGGTTTTTGAAGTTGGTAATGGGGTAGGACATGGTATTGAAGTAGAATCAATAGGTGTTTCTCAAAAATCGGAAATGACTAGTACAGTGAAAGATAGCAATATGACTTGTTCCCTTTCGAAATCGAATTCAGTTGGATTTGGGGTTATGGGAATAACAAATTCTAGTGAACAAAGAATATCTTGTGATGGGAAAATTGCGTATAGTGATTTTGAAACAAAAAATTATTTAAATATTTTATTCTTTGAATTTTCAGATGATAGTATATTTTTTGGGTTGAATTTTGATGCATTTTTCTATTCTGGTGGTCATATAAAAATTGGATTGATGATTGATTAATGCATTTAAAAAAGGAGTTGTACATGAAAAAAAGGTTATATTTAATATTTAATATGAATTATAAAAAGAAAGTATTTTTTCTTTTGTGGATGATACTAATACCATTATTGATTATGAAAAATTTTTTTGCTGTTTTTATAATTGGCATTTTACTATATTTTAGTGTATTTCTGATCATGAATTATATATTTATCTATCGATTATCAAAAAAAATAAGTATAAAGGAATTAGAAACAATTGAAAAAGAAATTCGAAATCCGTTATATATTCAAAAAAATAAATATATTTTAACTAAGCATTACATTATAATACAACAAATGATATATATTGGAATTGTAAAGTATGAAGATATAGTTTTTGCGTTCAAACGAAAATTATATAATGGAGTTAGTTTTTCTAATGGACTTACTTTAATTACAAAAGAAAACAAAAGATTTGAAATTATTCTAAATTACTATTATTATTTTATATTGCTTTTTGGTCAAGAGCAGGTAACAGAAGTAGAAAAAATCATTCGTTTAAAGAACACTCAAATATTATTCGGCTATAATAAGAAGAATGTGACTCAGATCAAAAATAAATATGGGTTTATAGTAAAAAAATAAAAATAATTTGACAGATTATTAATGGATTAGAAGAAGCAGAAGCAGCTCATATTTTAATTGATGAAACGAAATAAAAAAATGAAACTATTAGTATTAACAATTAAATAATTGATACTAGTAGTTTTTTGTTATCATAATTTCATGAAACTAGAAAATTATGATATACTATATTCGTGATGAAAATCAAAATCTAGTTGGATTTCGAAATAATAATATGTGGCATTAATATTTCAAAAATGCAGAGGAAGAATCATTACTATTACAGATTCTAATGGAGTAGAAATCACAGATACAGAGCATATTGCTTATGTTAATCCATTTAGATACAGAAGTTACTATTATGATTCTGAAACAAGATATTATTATTTGAATTCTAGGTATTATGATCCTAATTGGGGTAGATTCTTGAATGCGGATGGTACAATAGGAGCAAATGATGATATTTTAAGCTTAAATTTATATGTTTATGTAAGTAATAATCCAATTAATCATTTTGATAGTACAGGTTATTTTTTCAAAAAGGTATTTAATGTTGTAAAAAAGGTTGCAAAAAAGATTATCAATAAAGTATTAACTACAATTTCAAATGTAGTTGGAAAAATAAAAAAAGCAGATTTAGCAGCAGATCTATTTAATAAATCGCTAGATGATTATAATACCCCATTGAATAAAAGTATACAAAATAAAATTAAAACTAAGACTCAAAATACAGTTCAAATACAAAGTGCAGTATCTACATGTATTCAAAAGAATAATGGAAATGATTTTAAAAATTGTACAGGAAGTGATATTTTTGAAAATGGAGATTTGCATTTGGCAATAAATAAATTTAATTATAATATTTCAGGAAGTAAATTATTAGATCAAAGTTGGAATATAACAGTTACATTGTCAGATCCATATGATTTTACCGAATTTTATCGGGTGCCAACAAATATGGGGGAACATGCTAATAATGTTGCTTATATTTTAAGTAAATTGGGAATTGTGCATAAATATAATTGGGATGTAACTTATTCATTTAATTATGAGGA
>CAJTLA010000081.1 GCA_910576985.1 uncultured Bacilli bacterium | reverse complement strand
TGATTTATATTTGCAATTAATGTGTACAGATCATGACTTAAAAGAGTTTGCTGATTTAAAGGCTAGAATGAAAGAGGCATTAAAATATTTAAGTGAAGTATTGGATAAAGTAGATGAAATATTATTATTTTTACAAGCTCATGATAGTGAGATTTCATATCAAAATCATATGATAAATTTTAATTCTACTACTTTGGCGACTGAATATAAAAAATTAATTGCGGAACTTTCTATATATAGTAATCAAGGCACGAGTAATGATAAATTAGATAATAAGGGTGATGTTCTTTAGTGTCGTTTATTTGTCAAACTAAAGGGAATATATTGAACAAAAAAGTAAAAGACTATATAATGAAAAATAAGGAGGAATAAAAAATGATTAAAGTTGCTATTAACGGTTTTGGAAGAATTGGAAGACTTGTATTTAGATTAATGGAGGAAAGTGAAGATTTTGAAGTTGTCGCTATTAATGATTTAACAGATGCAGAACAGCTTGCCTATCTTTTAAAGTATGATACCAATCATCGTAATTATCGCATTTCAGAAATTTCACATGAAGAAGATGCTATTATTGTTGGTGGAAGAACAATTAAAGTTTATGCAGAAACAGATCCTGCTAATTTGCCATGGAAAGATTTAGATATTGATGTTGTGATGGAATGTACAGGAAGATTTACTGATAGAGAGAAAGCATCGCTTCATATTACTGCAGGTGCTAAAAAGGTAGTGATTTCTGCTCCAGCTAAGGGAGATATTAAAACAATTGTTTATAATGTCAATGAGGATATTTTGACAGGAGAAGAGGAAGTTATTTCTGCAGCTAGTTGTACAACGAACTGCCTAGCACCTGTTTTAAATGTAGTTCATCGTGAATTTGGAATTGAGAAAGGTTATATGACAACAGTTCATGCTTATACAAATGATCAGGCAACGCTTGATGTACCTCATAAAAAAGGAATTAAAGCTCGCCGTGGACGTGCCGCTGCTGCTAATATCATTCCAGCATCTACGGGTGCTGCTTCTGCGATTGGAAAAGTGTTAAAGGATTTAGATGGACGTCTAGATGGAACAGCAATGCGTGTTCCAGTTTCGACTGGATATGTTATTGATTTGGTATTAGAACTAAAAAGAAGTGTTACAGCAGAAGAGATTAATGAGGCATTAAAGAATAATACAAATGAGACATTGGGCTATACAGAGGATCCTATTGTATCAAGCGATGTTATTGGGTCTTGTTTTGGTGGTTTAGTAGATGGTCTTTCTACCAGTGTTTTAGAAGTAGATGGTAAACAACTAGTTAAAATAGTAGCATGGTATGATAATGAAATGAGCTATACTGCACAAATGGTTCGTACAGCAAAGTATTTATGTGACATCAATAAAATGTAAGATTCTATTTGGGAATCTTTTTTTTAAGTTGAAAGAGTGTTATAATGAATAAAAGATAAGGAGGTCTAAAATGAAAAAACGCTTGAATAAGACAAATATAAAAAATAAAACAGTAATCATTCGTTGTGATTTTAATGTTCCAATGAAAAATGGAAAAATTATAGATAATACTAGAATTGTAAAAAGTTTGGAAACAATTAAGTACTGTATAAAGCAAAATACCAAAATTGTGCTTCTCTCTCACCTAGGTCGTGTAAAAACAGAAGAAGATAAAAAAGAGAAGTCTTTAAAGCCAGTGGCAGAAGAACTATCAAAACTATTGGAAAAGGAAGTAAAATTCTGTAGAAATACAAGTGGTAAAGAAGTAGAAAAGGAAGTAAAATCATTAAAAGAACAAGAAGTTCTTTTATTAGAAAATACTAGATACGAAGATGTTGAGGGGAAAAAAGAAAGTAATAATGATAAAGATTTAGGTGCCTTTTGGGCGTCTTTGGGAGATGTTTTTATAAATGATGCTTTTGGAACAGCACATCGGGCTCATGCTTCCAATGTTGGAATTGCCTCTTCTATAAAAGAAAGCTGTATTGGTTTTTTAATTGAAAAGGAATTAAATGCCTTAGAAGAATTAAAGTGTCCCAATACCCCATTTGTTGTAATTTTAGGCGGCTCAAAAGTGGGAGATAAAATAGGAGTAATTGAAAATTTAGTAGAGAAAGCGGATAAGATTTTGATTGGCGGAGGAATGGCTCTTACATTTTTAAAAGCAGAAGAGTATGAGATAGGAAATTCACTATGTGATGCTGAACACTTAGAGTTTTGTAAGAACATATTAGAAAAATATCCCGAAAAAATAATTTTGCCAGTAGATGTAAAAGTAACCACTGAATTTAGTAATGACACACCATCTAGTGAGAAGGATATTAGCCAAATGGAATTTTCTGATATGGCACTCGATATTGGAGAACAAACCATAGAAATTTTTGAAAATCATTTAAAAGATGCCAAACTAATTTTATGGAATGGGCCATTAGGTGTATATGAATTTGAAAACTATAAAATGGGAACAGATAAAATATTAAATTATTTAGCAACTAGTCATATCAAGACAATTCTTGGTGGCGGAGATATCGTCGCTTGTGCAACCGCTGCTGGAGTAAATGACAAGATTTACCATATTTCAACAGGTGGAGGAGCTACTTTAGAGTATTTAGAAGGAAAAAAATTGCCTGGAATTGAGACTATTGATGATGATAATATAAAAGGCTGAATTATAAGAAAATAATAACAAAAGAAAGAGAAAAACAAAATGGAGATAATAAAAAATATACGGAAAAATACATTTATAATATTATT
>CAJTLA010000080.1 GCA_910576985.1 uncultured Bacilli bacterium | reverse complement strand
AACTATCTGATTTATTCGGGTATACTTCCTTATTTACTCCACTATAACTACTATTTCCATATTTTCCATATTTACTTTGACTTAAGTACGCTACCGCTCCCCATTCACTATTCTTCATCATATGTGCATCTGCACTTGTACTTATTCCATAACTATTTCCTGAGGCGCTGAACCTCTGCGCTGCCAGAAACTGCGTACTTACATTCTGGTTTCTTAGTGAACTTAGGTTTGGTTTTATTGTTGGTGTACTCGCACTTCCTGTTGTTTCAAATTTTCCTACCCATATCCCTGCTAACTGTGTACTCCCAAATGTAAATGCTGGATGGATTTTATAGTTACTACTTGGGCTTGTCTTATCTTTTTTTATAAAGTTGACTTTGATTTCTCCTGGTAATTCTGCGGTTCCTCCTGCATAGTTTTGTATATTTACATAGTCATATTCATATCTTGGGATCCATACAAAATATGCATTGATTTTTTCTTCTGGAATTGGTGTTCCAACACTTACGTTTCTATAGTCTGGTGTTACAGATGCTGCGTTTGCCCACATCTGACTATTATAATCATACCACTGATTTTCTCCTGTTTCATTGTTTTTATCAGCTCTTATCCATGTGGCTCCATTCCATTTTATTGGAATTAATCCATTTGCTAAAGATGGAATTTCTGCTCCTGATTTATCTGAATTTTCTGGAGGTTTTGTTTCTTGACAGCTTGCTTCTGTATATTTATAATCATATTGACTGTATACATCATTATATCCAATGACAACACAACCATTCATGGTACTTTCGTCTCTTGGATCTTTGATTTCCTTTCCTGTAATGTATCCACCTTTTACTAATTCAGAAAGTTCTAGATAATAAGCTCCACTTTCTGGTAACATACTGGCATGGTCTATTCCCCATTTTCTTGCATTTTCTTCTATTAGTCCAACTTGTCTATCATATAATTTCTTTTTAGAGTTTTTAATTGATTTATTGACATTTGGAAATATAATTAAGGCAATGAGTCCTAAAATGATAATCACACCTAATAGTTCTGTCAATGTAAAACCGTTCTTTTTCATTTGGTTCACTCCTATTCTTATTTCATTATAGTATAAATTTTTAATTTCATCAATATCATTTCTATAATAGTTTACAAAAAAAAGAGGCTTCCCTCTTTTTAGTAAAAGAAACATGAACCTAGTATGATTGCAAGTAAGATGTAAAGTACGATGATAATTACGAATCCGTTGTTATTGCTGTTGCAGCAGTAGTTTTGTGTTGAACCAACGTTATTGCAAGAATTATTACATGCCATAATTGACACCTCCTTTTAAAATATTAAATATAAGCTCCAAGTATAATAATTAAAAGTATGAATAGTACTAAAACGATAGCAGCTCCACTTACACCTGTATTGTTACACATATGTCATTCCTCCTTTTTTTATCTTTCACATTATTTTATGGAAAAATAAAATATATGTGATTACTTATGATTAAATTCTTGTTTTTTTTTTTTTTTTTTGATATGATTATAATTGTTTGGTGGTTATATGCCATTGATTTTGAAAGGAGAACAAGAATGAAGAAAAAGTTGTTAATAGTTAGTCTTTGTGGCGCTATGTTGATGATGACTGGTTGTGGGAAAATACCAAAGTTAAAAAATGGTGAGGAGGTTGCTGCTTCTATTGATGGGAAGAAGTTTACTGCCAATGATTTATTTAATGAAATGAAACAATATTATGGAACTAGTATCTTAGTAGATATGATTGATAGTTATATTGCAAATAAAGAAGTGAAAGATAGTGATGAGGCAAATGCGTATGCGGATGCTCAAATTAAACAGTTAAAACAACAATATGAGTCAGGAAATATGAAGTTTGAAGATGCTTTAATAAATGCAGGATTTGAAAATGAAAAGGCTTATAAAGAGTATGTTATATTAAGTTATAAGAAAGATAAAGTAGTTGAAAAATATTTAGAAAGTGAATTAACCAAGGAAGAAATTCAAAAACATTATGATGAAGAAATTTTTGGTGAAATTACTGCGCAACATATTTTAATTAAACCAGATGTTGCTGATGATGCGACAGAAGAAGAAAAAGAAGAAGCTGAAAAAAAAGCAAAAGAAAAGGCAGAAGAATTAATAAAAAAAATCAATGATGGTGAAGAATTTGGAAAGTTAGCAAAAGAAAATTCTGATGATGAAGGTACTGCTAGTGAAGGTGGAAAGTTAACTTTCTCTAAGGATCAAGTAGTAAGTGAGTTTTGGGAAGCTGCAAACAAGTTAAAAGACAAAGAAGTTTCTAAGGAGCCTGTTAAAAGTACTTATGGATATCACATTATCTTAAAAAATAGTCAAAAAGAAAAACCAAAGTTAAAAGATGTTGAAAGCGATATTAAAGATACTTTAGTTGCTAATAAAATCAGTTCGGATCAACAAATTAAAGATAAAACTTGGATTAAGGTTCGTGAAAAATACAAATTAAAAATAGAAGATTCTTCTATTAATAAAATTTATAAAAATACCAAGAAAAGCTTAGAAGATTAATTCTAAGTTTTTTTCTGAATAAATAGGCAAAATGGAAGCTTAAAATTTTTCCATTCTAAAATTAAAATTAAAAAAAATGATATCATTTTTTATTTTAGTCAAAATGAAGAATGCAGAAGGATTTCATCATAAAACAGAATCCATAAAAAGACAGAGACATCATTAATGTACTCTGTCTTAGACTTTTAGCATAATTCACTTATGAAGATAAACTACTAATCTTAACAAAATTTTAAACCTTTATCCAAGTATTACCACCGAGTCTGTAAATAAATTTGTGTAAAATAGGAATCTTACCATGATAAAATAGAAGAAATGGAGAGATTTTAATATGGAAGAA
>CAJTLA010000079.1 GCA_910576985.1 uncultured Bacilli bacterium | reverse complement strand
GTATTAAATTTCTTTTTGTACTAAATATGTTTTTAAAATTTAAATCGTGTTTTAATCCATATAATTTTTTTGTCATCTACTCCTCCTTACTAGAGGAATGACTATATCTACATTATACAAGAGTATTTAATTCCTGTCAATGGGATATTGTTTCCTCATTGATAATATACCTCGTAAGGATCCCTGATTCCTTCAAAATATAGAAAAAAAGAATTTTTTTTCATTTCTTAAGTTACTGTTATATATATTATTAAAACTTTTTTTATTATTATTATTCATTTCTTAGGTGTCAGAAAAGTTTTATCGTATATTATTAGTAGGAGTGTTTAAATCAAATAAATCCATATAAGCATGTAGCCTTTCTTAATTATAATCATTTGTCTAAAAACAATGTTTTTCTTTCAAACACTCCTTTATTAAAATAATAAGTTCTAATTTTTTAGAATGATATATATTCCATTATAAAAAAGTACAAAATGTACTTTTTTATAAATAATTAATGTTCTAATTCGTTTAAATGATAATATAAATTGTCAATGACATATCCTTTTCCTTGAATAAAGTTAATAATAACTGGTAATTCTTTTTCTACTACATCATTTACTGGAAGTGCGATAATACTTCCTGCTGATAATGATTTTTTTATTTCTGAGAGTGGATTTGTTTGAACAACTATATTTGGAATGATTGTATAATTCTTTTTTCTAGAACAAATTTGTAAGTCTTTTTTATTTTGTTGTATATTATAACAAAATCCTTCTTTTTGTTTTCCTAAATTTTTTATCATTGTATCCATCCAAGTAAATGTTTCTTCTTCCATATTTAAGTTTCCTATAATGTGTTCTTCTTCTATTAATTCCAAGGCTTTGGTGTTATTTTTTTCAAACCAATCTTTATTTACAAAAAAATTTGCTTTTATATTTTTCTGCTTTATTATTTCTTCTATTTTTTCTATATTATTATTGTCATTCACTAAAAAAATTAATGATACCATATTTTTTTTGGGATTTCCTGAAATGATATATTTGTCATATTGATTTTCTGCACTTATTTTTGGTTTTTCATTTTTATAAACGAGAAGACTTTCTTGGTAACTGCCTACTCGCTTCATTTTGTCATAACTTTTTTTTTGATCTACTCTTTTTCCATATATTCCAGGTATTATTGTATCGTTTTCAATTACTGCATTTATACTGTCTACTTGATGTTTTTTTTCTGATTTTTTGATTTCTATCATGATGTCATCCATTTCTTTCACAACTCCTGCTGTTTTTTCTGTTACAAAAAAACTAAAACAAACTAATGTAATCATTCCAATGCATTCAAAAAACTTCTTCATGCTATCACCTAATTCAGTATATGAAGAAGTTTTATTTTCTAGACTATTTTAAGTTGTAATTTAAGTGTTCTAATTCTGGTATTACAAATAGTCCATCTTTTCTGATTAATACATCATCAAAATACAATTCTCCCCCTCCATATTCTTGTCGTTGAATTAAGACCATATCCCAATGAATGGAAGAAGTATTTCCATTATTGGCATCTTTATAAGCTTTTCCTGGGGTAAAATGAATGCTTCCAATAATTTTTTCATCATAAAGAATATCTCCCATTGGATTTAAAATCATTGGGTTTAGTCCTAGTGCGAATTCTCCTATGTATCTTGCTCCTTCATCGGTGTCAAAAATTTCTTCTAATTTTTTGTTGTCTCCATTACATGTTGAAGATACAATTTTCCCATTTTCAAAAGTTAATGATACTTCATAGAATACATTTCCTTGATATGGAGATGGGGTATTATAAGTAATGGTTCCATTCACACTATTTTTCACTGGAGCAGTATAAATTTCTCCATCTGGAATATTACAGGTTCCACAGCATGGTATTACTGGAATATCTTTAATGGAGAATGTTAAATCTGTTCCTGGACTTACTAAGTGTACTTTATCTGTTTTTTCCATAAGTTTCTTTAATGGTTCTATCATTTCACTCATTGCTTGATAGTCCACATTCATGACATCAAATGCGTAGTTATAAAATTCTTCATTTGTCATTTTTGCTTTATATGCGTCTAAATGTGAAGGATAGTTTAATAGAACCCAACGTCTTTCATTAATTCTGATAAAGTCAGTATCCTCGGTTGCCTCGCCAATCGCTCTTCTTGTTTCGGCTTTGACATTTTTGCTAACATAATCGTTGGTTATATATCGAATAGATATAAAGCAATCATAATGGTCTACATCGAATTGATTATGTTCTTTTATTTCTTTTACTCTAGCTTCCGTTGTTAATTCTGTTAATTGTGCGGATATGTCTGGATCGGTATATCTTACAAACGGAATTCCTTTGGCTGAAGTAATATCTCGAATCAGTTCATGAACTAAATCATTCGTTCTTGGACTACTCGTCGTAATTAATACACGATCATTTTCTTTTACTTTTAAAGAATAATGGACAATCGTTTCACTTAAATTTTTGATTTTTTGATTCATCAAATCACCCTTTCTTTATGTTTTACATACTATACTATGAAAGGAGAATCAATATGTATTCAGAATATACAGCGATTCCTATGAATCGTTATCAGACTAATTCTAGCCTTTCATCATCTACTTCTAGTATGCCTGTTTCTAGCACATATTATACAAGTAATGATGATCGTTTAATTGCTGGTGGCTTCGCATTTCCATTTTTATTGGGTGGGGTAACTGGAGCTGCTCTTGCTCCTGCTTTCTGGAGACCTGCTTATCAACCATATCCACGCCCTTATCCAGGACCATATTATCCTCCATATCCACCTTATAGACCATTTTAGAGGTGCAAAAAAACAGTACTTTGATACTGTTTTTTGTATTATTTATATATTTAATACCTAGCAATTAAAAAAAACAATCTCTATTGAAATTGTCCAATTTGTTTTTCGGTTAAATTCTCTATTTAATATATTTGGTTTATCTTCTTCATTACATTTTGTTTTATGAACTTTAAATTGCTTTATTGTATAGTT
>CAJTLA010000078.1 GCA_910576985.1 uncultured Bacilli bacterium | reverse complement strand
GTCCCATTATCAGCGCTGCAAGATTCAAAATATCATTCTCTATTCTTAATTGCTTAATTTCCTTTTCTTAATTGTATAAGTCGATTTTCTTCTTCCGAACGATTATCCTTTGCTTTAAATGAACCAGTTGTATTATATTCTTTTACCCATCTGTTAAATGCTGAAGGAGATAGATCATATTCTTTTATTATTTCTGTTCTTGATTTTCCAGTATTATATAATCCTACCACTTGTTTTTTAAATTCTTCTGTAAAATTTCTTCTCTCTCTTCTTTCTGACTTGATTTTCCTTCTTTCTATTTTTATTTTATCGTATCCTTATCTTTTCTGTCTAATTTATTATAACCTATCCAATATAATTATTATGGGTGTAAGGGAAAAAAACAACATAAGTGTACTAAACTACCTATTCATAAAGATTTTATAGAAGATTTAGTATTTAATGAAACCAAATACTTCTTAAATAATCAAGAAAATATAAATATGATAATTAAAGAAATTGAAGACTTAGCTAAAAAAGAACGCGATGATAGAGGTTTAAAAGACTTAAAAAGACAATTAAGAAGTGAACAAGGAAAAAAAGAGAATCTTTTAAACGCACTAGCTAATTGTAGTGATGAAGAAATAAGACAAGATATATACAATAAAATGAATTCAATTAAAGCTAGTATTGAACGTATATCTTTTGAAATTTCTAAAATTGAAGTTCCAATTGATACTATGTTACTAGACAAAATTAACTTTGTTATTGAAGAAATGAAAAATGGAAATATCAAAGATATAAGGTTTAAAAAACTACTTATTAATATGTTTATAAGTGAGATTTACTTGTATGATGACATGGTAACTATCGTATTTTTAACAACAAAAAAGAAGAACATTAAGTTCTCCGAAGATTTATTGAAACAAACGAAAAGTTTGTTTAATACTACTATGGTGCCTGTGAAGAAGGAGTTGAATAACTTTTTTCACAAACAATAATAGGTAGTAATAATTACTAACTAATATAAGTATAGCATGAAATACAAGATTATATAAGAAAAATTAACATAAAAATTAGAATCATTTCAACTTTAATTCTTATATCACTTAAAAAGTGAGTCTGTAAATAAATTTGTGTAAAATAGAAATCTTTCCATGGTAAAATAGAAGAAATGGAGAGATTTTAAAATGGAAGAAAAAAGTAAAGGAAAAAAGATATTAGAAATATTACAAGAAAACTATGAAATAGAAAGTGCCCAAGATTTATCAAGTGCAATCAAGGACTTATTTAAAGATTCCTTACAAGAAATGATGAATGCAGAATTTGAAACAAGTATGGGTTATCAAAAATATGATAATAAGACAGAAAAAACAAATTACCGAAATGGGAAAACCAAAAAGAAATTAAAAAGTGAATTTGGAGAGTTTGAGTTTGTTACGCCAAGAGATAGAAATGGAGAATTTGAACCTAAAATTGTTCCTAAAAATAAAAGAGAGGTATCAGGTATAGAAGATAAAATTATATCTCTTTATGGAAGGGGTTTATCTACTCGTGAAATCAATGAACAGATACAAGATTTATATGGAATAGAAGTGTCTTCTACAATGGTTAGTAATATAACAGACCAAATACTCCCAAAAATAAGAGAATGGCAAAACAGACCACTAGAAAGTATATATTCAATCTGTTTTGTAGATGCTGTACATTTTAGTGTAAGAGATGAATCAAGTGTCGTAAAAAAAGCAGCTTACATTGTGTTAGGTATTAACGAATATGGAGAAAAGGATGTATTAGGAATATGGATTGGAGAAAATGAATCAGCTAAGTTTTGGCTTTCTGTTTTCAATGATTTAAAAAGTCGAGGTGTAAAGGATATTCTCATTTTATGTTCTGACGGGCTAACAGGAATGAAAGAAGCGATTAATACCTCTTTTCCTAAGACGGTACAACAAAGATGTATTGTTCATATGATAAGAAATTCAGTAAGGTTTGTATCTTATAAAGAGTTAAAGCCATTCTGTTGTGATTTAAAAACAATCTATACATCTAAAAATGAAAAAGCAGGATATGAACAATTACAAAAAGTAAAAGGGAAATGGAAAAGTAAATATCCAACAGCTCTGAAATCATGGGAAGAAAATTGGGAGGCCATTTGTCCATTCTTCAGTTATTCCGAACCAGTAAGAAAGATTATGTATACGACTAATACGATTGAAAGTTTAAACCGTTCCTATCGAAAATATACAAAAACAAAATCTGTATTTCCATCGGATGAGTCTTTAATGAAATGCCTCTATCTGGCAACTCTAAACATTACCAAAAAATGGAATGGGAGATACCGTAACTGGGATTTAATCCTAGGAGAATTATCGATTATGTTTGAAGGAAGAATTTAGTTCTTTGACAATTTAGGGTTTTATGATATGATTTAATCATAGAAAAAAGGAATCCGATTAAGATTCCTAAACAATTATCATGGTTAGATGGATTTTACACAGAATTTTTTACACACTCTTAAAAGTTCTTTTTGTATTTCTAAAATTCAAATCTAAAAATCCACTATATTTTATTTTAATCAATTCATCATTTAACTCAAAAAATGTTTCTACTTTATTATCTCTTATTCCTTTTATTTTAAGTATTATATTGCTTTCAATCTCTGTATCTAAAAATTTTTCTGTATCAAATATTTCGAAAAATATATCATTTTCAAAAGGAACCTCATTATAATTCTTATTCAAAAAACAGTTTATATTATTATCTTTTTCAAACCCTGCATCTAAATTAATATAACCTTTTTCTTTATTATCAATATTAATAAATGATAATTGTATATTGATATTATAACCTTTATTTCCATTTTTTGTATACGTTCCAACAAATATCTTTTGCTCACTAATCTCAATTTTTTTATTGTCTATATACAACATAAGTATCACTCCTTTATATTTTTTTAATAATTTAATACGCAAATCATTTACTATTAAACTTATTTAATAAAATCCTTTAATTTTTGTCTTTCATTCTTATTGGTTAAAAAGTATAACGATTTTGTATCTAATAAATCCTTAACATAATTTTTATCATTTAATGATAGTATACTGTCTACAATATATTTTTGATCTAACTCTTCCTTACTGCCAGAACTACCAAACTTATCTTGTGATAAAATATATTTATCATTAAAAATTAATTTATTCCAAGAATGAGAGGATGCCCTTTCAATGACAACCTTTCTAATACCTACTGGTAAAATTTCTTCTCGGTATTCTTCTTCCATTGCCAAAAATCGACCAAGATTTGGCATAGATACTACTCT
>CAJTLA010000077.1 GCA_910576985.1 uncultured Bacilli bacterium | reverse complement strand
AAACTAGAAACAGCTCACAATTTATTAGAACTTGGTATTGATATCAATGTGATTATGAAAGCAACAAATTTAACCGAAAAACAAATTAGACAATTTCAATAGAGATTGTTTTTTTTAGTTACTAAGAATATCCATCTTTTTCTTATAGCTGAGTAGTAACAAAAAATTGGAAATTTTTGTAATAGGGTGGTAGCTTTTAGTAGCATTTTTTGTCAATATTTGTTATAATGAAAAGGAAGTAGTACTCAAGACGTAAATCTCTTGGGTATTTTTTCTTCTAAGATTATAAATTTTTGATAGACATTTTGCACGTTTTGTATTATAATAAGGACCAATTTGAAAAGGGAGGTGTTCCGATTGGTTAAAACTGATTTGCCAGTTATTTTATTAAAAGGAATTGTATTACTTCCAAATAATGAATTACGTTTAGAATTCGATAACAGTGAAAGTAAAAATATTATTGATTTATCAGAACTATTTCATGACAATCATATTTTGGTTGTAAGTAGTAATGATCCATTAGAAGAAGCACCTGATAAAAAAGAACTTCCAAAAATTGGTGTTATTTCAAAAATTGTTCGAAAAATAGAATTACCAAATGGTAATATTCGAGTTGTTATGAAAGGAATTGAAAGAGCCTCTATTTTTGAATATTTAAATTTAAATAAAAGCACAGAAGTATTAGAAGCTATTGTATCTAGTATTGAAGAAGAACCATTAGACGATAAAGTAGAACTCGCAATGCAAAGAAAAATTTATAGAGAATTAGAACTTTACACAAGAAGAGTTCCTTATATGAGCAACAGCATTCTTTCTTTAATTCAACCAATTAAAAAATTATCTATTATGACAGACTTAATTGTTCCACATTTACCAATTGAATTAGGACGATTGCTCGAATATTTAAATGAACAACAAGTCATGACAAGAGCTTCTATGATTTTAGAAGACATCTATCAAGAACAAGAACTATTCGATATTGAAAGAGAAATAGACCAAAAAGTTAAAAAGCGAATAGATAATAGTCAGAAAGATTATTTATTACATGAAAAAATTAATGTAATTAAAGAAGAATTAGGAGAACATTCTATCAAAGAAGATGAAACAACCTCTTTAAGAGATCGATTGCAAAAATTACAAGCACCAGATAAAATAAAAGAACGAATTGAAAAAGAGATTCGTTATTATGATAGCATGCCTGCAATGTCGCCAGAAATTACTATGGTCAGAAATTATATTGATTGGTTGTTAGAACTTCCTTGGGAAAAAGAAACAGAAGATAATCATAATTTAAAAGAAGTCAAAGATGAATTAAATGCAACTCATTATGGACTAGAAAAAGTAAAAACTAGAATTATTGAGTATTTAGCAGTAAAAGAACGTACGAACAGTTTAAAAAGTCCAATTATTTGTCTTGTAGGACCACCAGGAGTTGGAAAAACCAGTTTAGCGCTCAGTATTGCCCATGCGATGCATCGTAATTTTGTCAAAATTTCAGTAGGTGGAGTTAGTGATGAAGCGGATATTTTTGGACATCGGCGTACTTATGTAGGAGCAAACCCTGGAAGAATTATTACAGCTTTAAAAAAATCAAAAAGTAAAAATCCTGTGTTCTTAATTGACGAAATTGATAAAATGAGAAAAGACATCAAAGGAGATCCTGGAAGTGCCTTATTAGAAGTATTAGATCCAGAACAAAATGAATTTTTTGTTGATCATTATATCGAAGAAGAATTTGATTTATCAAAAGTAATGTTTATCGCGACTGCGAACTATATTGAGAATATTCCAGAAGCCCTATTAGATCGTTTAGAAATTATAGAATTAACTAGTTATACAGAATATGAAAAAATTGATATTGCTGAAAAGCATTTACTTCCAAAAATTTGTAAGGAGCATGGCATTGAAAAAGATGCAGTTCAGTTTAAAGATGATACGATTCTAAATATCATTCGTTATTATACAAAAGAAGCAGGCGTAAGAGAATTAGAACGTCAATTATCAAATGTGATTCGTAAAATAGTAACTTCTCTTGTTTTGAATAATATAAAAATAAATCATTTAAATATTACAGAAAAAAATATTCACAAATATCTTGGAAGAAAAAAATATTCTTATATTTCACTGGAAAATAATTACCAAATAGGTGTAGTAACAGGACTTGCTTATACTGCATTTGGTGGAGATACACTTTCAATTGAAGCCAATCATTATGATGGGAATGGTGGATTAGAATTAACTGGTTCATTAGGAGATGTCATGAAAGAAAGCGCGAAAATCGCACTATCCTATATCAAAGCAAATCATAAATATTTTAAGATAGGATATAGCTTATTAAATACAAGAGATATTCATATTCATGTTCCAGAAGGTGCCATTCCAAAAGATGGTCCATCTGCTGGAATTACATTAACAACAGCTTTAATTAGTGCTTTAACAGAACGTAAAGTAGATAAAAATATTGCAATGACAGGAGAAATTACATTAAGAGGTACAATATTACCAATTGGTGGATTAAAAGAAAAAAGCATTGGAGCACATCGAAATGGAATTAAAAAAATTATCATACCTTATGACAATTTAAAAGACTTAGATGAAGTTCCAGAAGAGGTAAAAGAGGAAGTTACATTTATACCTGTTAAAAATTATAAAGAAGTTTGGAATATAATATTCCGTGAAAAAGTAAAGAGTGGTAATCATGAACAAGAGCAATTATTATTATAAAAAATTAGGTCAGTCATTTATATTTAACGAACAAAATTGGCACGATATCATAGACCCAACAGAGCCACATGATAACGTATTTTCGCCAGAATTTTTAAATGTATTTCATGAATTATTGTTTGAATATTATCAATTAGAGTGCTTAGACCCTTGTGATAGAAGTAAAATATTTCAATTTTTAAATGATCTAAGATTTGATTACCCTTTTCAAACAAAAAGTGAAAAAAGAGAAATAACGTTAAAGGTCAATGAAATGATTTCGCTAGGAAATCAAATAGGAGATACGAATGCACTTTCATTTTATTTATCTGAGTATCAAAAACGATATGGAAGTTATGTAACTTCTCCAACATTCCAACGATTATTATCTTATTACTTTGCTATTTTTGTAGATGAAGACCCAATTGACATTAAAACGGATTTGGGACAAGATATTTATCCATTGATTTTATTATTTCATCCAATTGAATCCTTAACACCAGAGCATGAAGAATATTTTTTATTAGCACAATGCTTTCTTAGTGCTGTAAGTGCAATGATAGAAGAAGCACCAACACTCTTACAAGATCCAATTATTAAAAAACGATTTTTATATTTTTTAGAGCGAAATCGTTGCTTAGCACCTCTTAGTACTTCAAAAGAAGATAATCATGATTTATTATTTCGTGTTCAGAATAAACAGTTAATCAAACGATTAAATTGTATGTAGACTATCTTAGGATAGTTTTTTTAGAAAAAACATATCATTGTTGATATGCTTCGATTTCTTCTTTTGTAAGACCAGTTACTTTCATAATCAAGTTAAGATCCATTTTTTCTTCTAACATTTTTTTGACAATTTCTTCTTGTTTATCTAAAACACCATCATCGTAAGCTGCATATTTAATATCCCATT
>CAJTLA010000076.1 GCA_910576985.1 uncultured Bacilli bacterium | reverse complement strand
AGTGTTCGGTTCTTGTCAATGAGATATTGCTTCCTCATTGATAATATACTTCATAAGTATCCCTAATTCCTTCAAAATATAGAAAAAAAGAAATTTTTTTTTCATTTCTTAAGTCTCTATATCCATTGGTTTATCAATAAAATGCTCATTTCCATCATTTTTTTCTTATAAGTAAATCATAACAAATCATTTTATAAACACTTATATGATAACTAAAAAATCAACATAATACTTGCAAAAAAAATGATGCTTCATCATTCTTTTATGATCCAATATAGGATTTACAAATTTCATCATCATTTTGAATCATCAATTCTCGCTCTGCTTTTAAACATTTAAGTTTTTCTGACAACAATTGGTCTTGTTCTTTTGAAATAATACGAATATTACAATCCATTTCATCCTTGATCATAGCATTACGAAAACGAACTCCAATTTTTTCTAAACGTTGTTTTTGCTGTTCTGTCAATTGTCTTCTTCCTGTTCGATATCCAATCAAAGCATTTCCAGCATCATATCCTTCTTTTGTTTTTACTCCACGAACTGGAATTTCTTCATAATTTTCATAATAAGATTCAATAAACGTTACCATCCGTTCAGTTGGTGTTAAAAAAGCACCAATTTTTTCTAACCGTCTTTGTTGATCTAATGTAATTGGCACTTTTCCAATTCGGTAACTATGTATGGTATCCATCATACGTTTATCTCCAATTGGTAGAACTCCATGTTGTTCATAAAACAATTCAATCTCCCGAATATTATACTCTGTTCTAGACAAAAAATGATCAATCAATTCCAATAATTCCAATTGCGTTTTTGTAAGATGAACTTCTCCTGTTCGATACCTTGTAAGTGCTTTCCCCATATCGCGTCCATCACTAGAAAGAGTCCCACGAGGTGGAAACACACCATGTTGCAAAACAAAATCAGAAATTTCTAAAATCATTTTTGTTGTTTTTTCTTCGTTACTCATTATTTCATAACTTCTTTTCTGGATAAATTTAATCGTCCTTTTTTATCAAATCCCAATGATTTTACAACAATTTCATCTCCAACTTTTACAACATCACTAGCTTTTTCTACTCTTTCTTTTGATAGATGAGAAACATGAACAAGTCCTTCACAACCAGGCCATAATTCTACAAAACAACCAAAATCTTCTACTTTCACAACTTTTCCTGTATAAACCTTTCCATCTTCTACTTCTCTTACGACATCTTGAATCATACGAGCAGTTACATCAATTACTTCTTGATCACTATGGTAAATAATGACACGACCATCATCTTCTAAGTCCACTTTTACTGCATTCACATCGGTAACTGCATTTACATGACTTGCTTCTAAAATAATTTTAGTAATCATTTCTCCACCTCTACCAATTACATCTTTGATTTTATTTGGATGAATCATAAATGTCATTGTCTTAGGAGCATATTTACTAACTTCTTTTCGTGGTTCTTCAATTTGTGATTGAATGACATCTAATATTTGCATTCTTGCTTTTTTCGCTTGTTCCAAAGCTTCTTTTAATATTTGTTTTGTAATTCCCTTGATCTTAATGTCCATCTGTAAAGCACAAATACCATCTCTAGTTCCTGCAACTTTAAAGTCCATATCTCCTAAATGATCTTCCATTCCCTGAATATCAGTCAAAATCGTATAATCATCTTGATCTGTAATCAAACCCATTGCAATTCCTGCCACTGGGGCTTTAATTGGAACTCCTGCAGCCATAAGTGCCATACAACCAGCACAAATGCTAGCTTGTGAAGAAGAACCATTACTTTCTAGAATTTCCGATACAACACGTATCGTGTAAGGGAATTCTTCCTCACTTGGAATGACCCTTAATAATGCTTTTTCTCCTAACGCTCCATGGCCAACTTCCCTTCTACCAGGTGCTCCATAACGGCCTGTTTCTCCTACACTAAATTGTGGGAAATTATAATGTAACATAAAACGTTTTTCATCTTCAATAGTAAGGCCATCTAAAATCTGATGTTCTCCCAAAGCGCCTAATGTAACTACTGATAACGCTTGCGTCTGACCACGTGTAAATAAAGCGGATCCATGAGTTCTAGGAAGTAAATCTATATCTGTAGATAATGGTCTAATTTCATCCATTGCTCTTCCATCTGCTCTTACTTTTTCCTTTACCACAATACTCCGAAAGATTTCGTATTCAATTTCTTCCAACACTAATTTCACTTTAGTAATGAATTCTTTTAATTCATTTTCTTCTAAATCCATTGTTTCATATTTTAAAATTGTTTCTTCTTTTATTTTATCAATCGCTGCATAACTCTCTAATTTGTCTTTAATATGAAATGCCTTATTTAATTCTTCTCCTGCTAATTCTCGAATTTCCTGTTTTAAAGTCTCTGGAATATCTAAGACTTCATATTCCATTTTTTCTTCTCCAATTTCAGAAATGATTTGTTCTTCAAATGCGATTAATTCTTTAATTGCTTCATGACCAAACATAAGTGCTTCTAGCATGTCTTCTTCTGTTACTTCTGATGCACTAGATTCTACCATGTTAATAGCTTCTTTGGTTCCTGCAACAGTAAGATCAATATCAGATATTTCAGATTGTTCTTTGGTTGGATTAATAATAAATTCACCATTAACTCTTCCAACCTTTACTGCCGCAATTGGACCACCAAATGGAATCTTAGAAATAGAAGTTGCAAGCGATGAACCAAATAACGCTGTCATTTCTGGACTATTATCTTGATCCACAGAAAGAACTGTATTTACTACTTGTACTTCATTTCGAAAATTTTCTGGAAATAGTGGTCTCATTGGTCGATCAATCATACGAGCTGCTAAAGTAGCATTTTCAGTAGGTCTTCCTTCTCTTTTAATAAACCCCCCTGGTATTTTTCCAACAGAATATAGTTTTTCTTGATACAACACCATAAGTGGGAAAAAATCAGATAAAATATTCGCATTCTTTGAAACTACAACTGTAGATAAAACAACCGTGTCTCCATATCGAACAAGAACTGCTCCCGTCGCCTGTTTTGCTAGTTCCCCATGTTCTACAACCAATTTTCTTCCTCTAAAATCTAATTCAAATACCTTTTTCATGTTTACCTCCTTTTAAACGAACAAAGACACTCGAAAAAGAGTGCCTACTTTATATTTATTTTCTTAATCCTAAACTTCTTACGATTTCACGATATCTAGTAACATCTGTTTTAATTAAATAGTTTAATAAACTTCTTCTTTGTCCTACTTTTTTTAGTAGTCCTCTTCTAGAATGGAAATCATGTGGATGAACTTTTAAATGTTCTGTTAAAGTTTTAATTTCTTCTGTAAGAATTGCAATTTGAACTTCACTAGATCCTGTATCTTTTTCGTTTTTTGCATATTTCTTAACAATCTTTGCTTTTTCTTCTTTTGTTAAAGCCATAATATTCTCCTTCCTTTGTCATAATTCGCTTAAACCTAGAAATAAGTCGGAAAGTCTTACATCCACGTCTAAGTACTACTAATACTATACACGATAAATGAAGAATATGCAAGAAAATCTTGTTTTTTTAAAACATTTTATGAGTTTAAATAGTAAGTTGCCCCTTAAATAGAAAATAAATATCATTTATCACAAATACTTTTTATCACCTAAAATATTTTTTTAATTCATTTTATTCATTCTTCATTTCAATCATCTTCTCGTCCAAGGGTGTTCGTGCTAATACTTTTTTCTTTTTCTCTTTTTTACCTTTATTTTCCTCCGTTCGGAGATCCA
>CAJTLA010000075.1 GCA_910576985.1 uncultured Bacilli bacterium | reverse complement strand
CTTGTATATTCAATAATTGGGCTAACTTTTATAAAAGAAAGTTTATATCTAATACAATACTAAATGCTAATTCATTTGATAAATTGATAAGTGACGCAAAATGGAATTCATAAAAACAAAAACGATACTTACTAAAGTAAAATATGGTAATGAGTGGTATGGAATTGATTATAACATGAATTTATATAAGGGGTGCTCTCACAGCTGTATTTATTGTGATAGTAGAAGTAATTGTTATCATATAGATAATTTTGATATTGTTCGTGGAAAAGAAAATGCTCTTTATATTTTGGAAGCCGAACTATCAAAAAAACGAGAAAAAGGTATTATTGGCATTGGCGCTATGTCTGACACCTATAATCCAAAAGAGTTAAAATATGAACAAACAAGAAGTGCATTAAAACTGATATTAAAGTATGGATTTGGTGTTTCTATTGATACCAAAAGTGACTTGATTTTGAGAGATATTGATTTGTTAAAACAAATCAATACAAAGAATAATGTGATCATTAAATTTACGATTACAACTCCAAATGATAAATTATCAAAAATTATTGAACCTAATGTATGTGTATCATCGAAAAGATTGCAAGCAATTAAGACATTATCGGATAATGGTATATTTGTAGGGATTATGATGAATCCTGTTTTGCCATTTATAACAGATCAGGAAGAAGATATAAAAGAGTTAGTTAGACTTGCACATAAAAATGGTGCGAAATTTATTCATACTTATATGGGGATGACCTTAAGAGAAAATCAAAGAGATTATTATTTTGATAAACTAGATCAATATTTTATTGGATTTAAAGAAAAATATATCAAATATTATAATGAGCGATATAATTGTGTAGCACCCAACTACAAAAAATTATATAAGATATTTACTGATGAATGTAATAAATATGGACTTCTTTATAAAATGAACGATATCATTAAAGCATATAAAAAAGAAATAAAGAGTAGTGAACAAATAACATTATTTTAGAACAGAAATCCAAAATATTAAAAATAGAGATAAAAAAATCGAAAAATTAAAAGAAGAAAATCACGAACAAAAAGGTATTTTAAAACTTTGGAAAGACAAGTTTTATTTCTTCGTCGATTTCAAAATCAATGTTTTCGAAAGAATCACCACACTTAAACTTTATTAAAAATTTGTCCGAATCTAATTTAGTCAATTTGAATGTACAATCGTTTCCAGCCAAACTAAGCCAACCTTTGGAATCAGAATAACCAATATCAGTGATTTCTTCTTTCATATCTAACTCTTTTCCTATTGGCATATTTTTAAATTCTTCGTTTGTGATAGTAAGCTCTAAAAGTAATTCTTTACTATTGTTATCTTCACCAACAAGGAAGAATAAACGAGGTGCCAAACCTGTTTTTATAATGGAATGGTATCTTCTAGTGAATTTGCCCCAATAGCAGTCTAACGTTTTTAATTTGTAGTTTTTATCATTAATTATGATCATAAATGATCACTCCTTTTTATCAAATGATGAAATGTCATTAATAATATGATATATTTCATCCCAATTGTATACTCTATGTATTTGACTATTCATATATGATCTATTGTACTTTGCATTAAAACAAACGATTTCCATATGATTTTTTAGCTGTTCAATATTTGCAACAGAGTCTTCTACCATAATATCGATTTTATTATCCAGACAATCGTTTAATTTATTTAAAGGAGAGAAAATGATCTTATCATATTTAATATGGTTTTTGTTTAACCATTGAATAATTAATTGTTCCATATTTTTTTGCCTGTGAATACCAGATTTAACAATTTGACTATCATAGGTTCTTGCTGTAATGATAATTATTTTATTTCCGTCTTTTTTTAGTTGTTCAATTATATTACTAGCATTTTTTCTAACTTCGATAGTTGTAGAATAGTTTTCCCAATGTTTATCCCAAAATCGATGACTATCTTCTTTCGTTAAAAAACCATAAATTGTATTGGTATTCATTTCGTCATCAAATCCTAAATTATTTTCTATAGTATATTTTTTACCAACAGTTGCTATATAATGCTCTAAATTAGTAAGAACACCATCAATGTCTATTCCAATGTTCATGATAATCACCTCTTATAGTATAACATACAGTTTAAATTACTGGATCTCTATTTTTAAATCGAGATGAACTAGATAGTCCAAATGATGGAAAATGATTTATAATATAAAAATAATTTTGGAATCTAAAAAGTATATTATAAAATGTGAAATATAGAAATACTGGGGGTAGTAATTCAAAAAGTATTATTTATTCATGATTGCTTTGACTTATATGAAAGTATGTTTTGTTCCCATATTGTATCAAAAAGGAATTGTATTGTGAATATGAAATTTGAAGAGTGAAATCAAACAATCTATTATTGATTGGATATTAAGTTCATAATATAGAAAATTTGAATTGATTATTTGCACTATGGTAAAATAGTAAAGAGACTGGAGATGATCATATGCAACAGAAAATTGTAAAAAGACAAGAAATATATGATTTGTACTGGTATTTCGCTTACGAAAGACAAAATATATTTATAAAAAAACAGGCAGGTTTGAAGGCACCTTGGACAGAAGACCCCATATTACAACAATACAAATTTTGTAATACTTATCGAGTAAATGATAGAGTCAGTCAATATTTGTTAAAACATGTAATTTATAATGGAAAACAATATGAAGCGAAAGATATGATTTTTAGAATTATACTATTTAAACTTTTTAATAAAGAATCAACATGGGAATTGTTATTAAAGCATGTAAATGATATTACGTTAGACACCTTTGATGTGTGTTATTTTTCCAAAATATTCAATCAAGCAATTCAGCAAGGAAAAAAAATTTATAATGATGCCTATATTAGTTGTGCAAATAAAGCATACGGATTTGATCATAAACATGACAACCATTTAGCGCTCCTAAAACAGATGTTTTTAGAAAATAAGATATATGAACAAATATTAAAATGTCCAACGATGAAAGAAGCTTTTGAGATTTTAAAATCATATCCATTAATTGGTGATTTTATGGCTTATCAATTAGTAACTGATATTAACTATAGTGAAGTAACTGATTTTACAGAGCATGAATTTACAATAGCAGGCCCAGGATCAAAACGAGGAATCAAAAAATGCTTTTATCAAGCAGAATCAAATGAAGAAATGATAAAGTATATGTATGATCATCAAGATGAGGAATTTCAGAGATTAGGGTATGATTTTAAAAAAATAGGGAACAGAAAATTGCAATTGATTGACTGTCAAAACCTATTTTGTGAGTTAGACAAATATTGCAGAGTGGCTAAGCCAGAATTAAAATCGAATCGCAAAAAAATAAAAAAGAAATATACTCAAAAACAAGAAAAAATAGAGTACATATATCCACTAAAATGGAATATAAAAAAAGAACAATAACATGTTCATAGATTTTCTTTGATTTCTGGAAACAAGTCATATAAGTTATATCCTAATAAATCATCAAAATATTGTTTTAATTTATAAGTTTCCTTTACATGATATTGTGTATTGTAATAAGCTCCTCTACGTGTGATAACATCAATAAGTCTTTTATCGACTGTAGTAATGACACTAGTACACATTAGGTCACATAAATTAATAATTTTATCATAAATCGTGTATTTATGATTTTTTATAAATTCAGTACGAAAAGGAATGTTTCTTGGAATTCCTGCAGCTGTACATAAGTAATCATTGTTTAAATAGGAATGTGTCAAACAAATATTGTAATAATCTTCATCATACCCTAGCTCTTTTAAATAAAGATACCCATTCATGATGTGATCTTGATAATCTCCAACTAATTTTCCAATGTCATGAATATAACCAAGCGCTCTTGCCTTTTCCACATCCAAATTTAAAGCTTCTGCAATTCTAGCAGCACAGTTTCCAGCACAAATAGAGTGGTAAATCCATCCATCATCGATTGTTTTTCCTTTTGCATTTTCTAACATTTCTAACGCTTTTTCACTTGTTAATCTCATGTAATCACCTCTGTTATCATTCCTATTTTAGCAAATTTCCAATGTTTTCTCAATATGGATTGATTATTTTTTAGAAACTATATAGTTACAAAGTGGTAAAGTTTCATTAAAAAAAGTTATACTGTTTATAGTAAGGGAATGAAGTAAAATGAGAAATATATTTTTGGTAACAGGTAGTAACC
>CAJTLA010000074.1 GCA_910576985.1 uncultured Bacilli bacterium | reverse complement strand
GTGTTACTGGGCTTCCGTTTTTTCCGTAATAAACGCCTCCAAAGTATTTACATATTAATGGTGTTGGTGAATCTTTATCATCAAAACAAGCTGGATAAGTAGTTTCAAATTCGGTTCTTTTGGCAAATTGTTCCCCCATTAATTGTCCTTGTTTTATTACGTTGGTCAAGTAATTAAACACACAAGTTGCATATGCAGGAACTGTTGTTGTAGTTGTCATGCACTTTGCTTCGGCTAATTTTGGAATTGAGGTGGTTTCTAATTCTTTCTTTTTTTCATCACAACATGCTTTTTCTTGTTCTGTTAAGTCTCTCCCAAGTTGTTCTAATGTTTTAAATTTTTCTGGAAATCCTTCTCCTGTTTCATAATTACATTTCGGTGTTGTCAATTCTGTAATATCAATAATATGGACTCCATGTCCTTTCCCAGAAGAGATTTGTACATCAGTGGCCAAACAATATTTGTTTCTACATGATCCGCTAGCACGCAATCCGATATCGTCAAATACAGTAAACATGCGATCAAAGAGACCTAAGTAATAATTTACTTGTGCCTTTGTAGTAACTCCTGCTGCTCTTGTATTCCAAACCGTAGAAGCGTATTCAGTTGGGGTCAAAACATAGATGTTTCCATCCCACCCTGTTAAAGTCCGAAGTGGTTCTACCAAAATTCGATATCCTTTTTTATTTAAACCTCCACCACTTGGGACCGCTTTTTCGCTTGGCCTAGTCCAATAAGGGTCGTGTTCAGCTAAAGATTTTCCTGTTAATTTTAAAGCTAATTGTTCTACCAAACTATCTTTTTTTACAGCTTTATTTTCATCAAGACTCTCTGTTAACAACTTTTTAGCCCAATAAACAGCTTCTGCGTTTCCAGAATTTTCTGAAGCTGGCATATCTTCCATTATACTCCAAAGGTAAGTGGCACCTTCTGCCGCACTGGCATAATGGTACTCTGTTCTTACTGTTGGAGTTACTACTTTACTATTATCAAATTGTCCTGTATGTTTATAATAATATGGGTTCGTCTGTTTTCCTTTTGGTGTTACTGTACTTTTGAAAATATCAATCGAATTTCCTAATTGTTCATATTTACTTCCATCATAGTAAACAAAAGAAATACGTACTCCAAAGATATCTGGGGTTCGGCACCAATAGTTATGTGCTTGGCCTTCTGCACAGCCTCCACTTGGACGGCTTCCAGTTCCTAAACTTGCACCATTATAAAAGTTCAGTTGTACAGCATTTGCTGACATCTGGAATAGAAGCATTGATCCAAATATAGTGATCAATAAAAAGCTCATTTGTTTGAATATTTTTTTCATACACTCCACCTCACTATAAGTCTGTTTTTTTATCGTAAAAATACATAGCCAACCCACCAGCTATTATAATGGTTAATAAAATATAAACATAATATTTTCCCCAAAAATCAATTACTTTTTCCCATTTGTATTCTTCTATGATTGATGGTTCTTCTTTTTTTTCTTCTGTTGGCTTATTTTTATATTCCATTACTCCATTATAAAATTCTTGATATGTCATATCGTTTTTCAACCATTTTTGACATAATTTATATTCTTCTATTCCTTTACACAGTTCGTTTTTATAATGACGATTATAAGACGGTAATGTTAGATAATTTGTAAAAATGTTCGCTTTTGTACAGTCAGTTCTTTTTGCATAGAAATCAAATTTCAATGTTTGGCCTGGACTATATCCATCAATTATAATATCTTCATTATTTGAACTATATACCTTATTATTTGTTCGATCGATCATATAAATTTCGTTTGTTAAGTTTGAAATAATCACTTGAAATATAACACTATATTCCGTTTCGGTATGTCGATAACTAAAGTTCACATTTTGTGCGAGTTCTTGAAGTCTTACTTTTTCATTGTAAGTGCATTCTGCTTTTGCACAAAAGGGTATGGCAAATAATACGAATAAAAATACTATTCTTAGATAATACTTTTTCACTATCATCTACCTCCGATCTTAATTATAGCATAGTCTTTTTATAAAAACTATAAAAAGTCATTCTTTTATGTTTTTGGTTGACACTATTTAATCTGATACAGATACTCTTTGTTACGAATGTGAAAGTGTAACCATATTTTTGTAGCATCGATTGTTTCCATTGGTACTTCAATGTAATATGTATTTTTATTGTTTAGTTTTGTTGGTTTTATTTGATTTAAGATAACATTTCCTGTAATTTTTTGTTCATTTATTTCGTAGGTAAGCGTTCCAAAATAGTAAATAAAATGAGCAAGTGAATAAACACGATTTAATGTTATATTTTTGTCTAGTTCTAAATTTCCTACAATTTTCAAAATTGCTTTATTTGTAGAAGTGTTATAGTTTGGATGAAGTATTTCAACGGATGGATAACATTCTTTTTTGTCAATACAAAAATTATAGTTTTCTCTAAATTCAGGTTGAATAAGTGCTGAATCAATTTGAATGATGGTATTTTTTAATACACTATTTTTAAGGGTTAATTCTTCTGCTAAGCTTTTATTTTGTATTGGTTCTATATTATCTAAATTTTTAGGGGTTATTTTTACCCTAATATATTTTGAATTAATTCCATTACTAATATAATCGATTTTGTCTGTGTAGGTAAATGTCATGTTTTTCATTGCTTGTTCGTTTGGAATTTTAAATACTAATAGATGTTTTTCAAATTTACCTTTGATTTCTGAATTTTGGTATGTATGTCCCAAATCCATTAGGCGATCTTTATATTTTTGATTATGGTAATATTTTTTGCCATCTATCTCTAATGAGATCATGGCAGTGTCAAATTCTTTGGATCTTCCTTTTACTTTTACATTCATTTCTAATACAACAAGTTTATTATTTTTATCAATTGTTTTTCCTTTATAATCTTGATTCGTAATATAACTATCTGTAATTCCTAAGTTAAAACTAGTAGTAGAAAATATGATGTCTTGTTTTACTTCTCGGTTATAGATTCCTGAATTCATATAAACAATAAAAATCACTGAAGCAAGTACAATTAAGATTCCAACATCAATTAGAAATCGATGTTCAAAATAACTATATTTAGCAAATCTAATAAATCGTTTGAATCCTCGGTGCATTTGATTGGTATTTACTTCTAAGCTTACTTCAAATTCTTCATTGTCTGTTTCACTAATGTCTAGTTCTTCTAAGTCTTGTCCAAAGTTAAATTTTTTGATATCGAATCCAGTTGCTCTGATTAGTGATGTAATCAGTGAAGCACATTGGAATCCGACTAATATGGTAATAAAGTCTCGAAACAATCTAACCGTTCTAGCTTCCAATAAAATTGCTTCCATTTCTGTCATCATAGAGTATGATAGATTGTAAAGTACTAAGATTGCTATTGCCAAGGCAATGTTAAATATGTAAAGAAAAATCGGTTTCTTTTTAACTGACATTAAACTAATAATAATTAGGGATAATACAATGATAAAAAACGGAAATATAAACATCCAAATATTGAATATTGTATTAGTAATGTTATCGGTTGCTGTTGTTTGATTTGAACGAATGTATTCATTTAAAAAACTTAAAATAATATTACTTCGATACACTAGAAAGGCAATGACTAATGTTAATAATACATGTATTAGCTTAAAATATTTGATTAATAATGCATATGGTTTTCTTAATATCACATCGATCGCCCTTTCTACTATCTTATTTATATTATAGCCTATAATTGGTAAAAAAAAAAGAAGTTTTTCTTTTTTTGTTGTTTTTTTGAGTTTGTTGTTAAAAATGGGTCTTGATTTTTTATTTTATTCAAGCACTACCACCCGGAATGAGCGGTTATTGTTTGCACCACCACTGGCGCTATTGAAGTTAAACATTCCTGCATTGGACGTAACATTATATCCACCACCACGAAGGAACCACGGGTCACTTGAAGAAACAAAAGTGATGGAATCAGCATACCATCCGCTCGTCTCGCTTAGTGCATGTCCGTAACATATTCCTGAGTTACATGCCGTTGCGGCTGACGTTTTTGTATAATTATCATAATATTTTGCTGCTGGTAAACTACCAAATCCTGCATTCCCTATTGTATTACTATATACTCCCATTATGTATTCATATGCTCCTCCACTCATGTCATATATTCCATATATTGTTCCACTTGTACTTGCGCCTGTTCCTCCTGTACTTTTCTCATATGTATAATGACAACCATTACTTCCTGAGGTTGCTGGTGCACCACTACTACATCCTGTTATATAACTATCTGATTTATTGTGATATAATTCCTTATTTGCTCCGCTATAGCTACTATTTCCGTATTTTCCATATTTACTTTGTGATAGATATGCTACCGCTCCCCATTCACTGTTCTTCATCATAT
>CAJTLA010000073.1 GCA_910576985.1 uncultured Bacilli bacterium | reverse complement strand
TAAAAAAAATTCATAATTATTCTATAAATTAGCTTATAGCTCTATTATAATGTAGTACTATCATATTTGTCAACAAAGAAAATTCCTACACTTAAAAATATTACGATAAATGTCTTTTTGTTAATTATAAATACACTCATCAAAAAAAATATAGATTTCTCTATATCCTTTTATTCACTCTTCAAGACTTCCATAGCTTGATGCATTTCTAAATCATATTTTACCATTTCTAAACCACCAAACGCCTTTAAAAATTCTTCTTTTTTCATTTGATATTTTTCTGCTAATTCAGTAGCCTGCTTTTCTGCATCCTCATCAGTTACTTGAATTCCCTCTACTTTTGCGATTTCTTCTAACATCAATCTAAAAGTAATACGTTTCACAGCTTCTTCATGCATTTGATCTTTTAAAGCATCCTCATTAGAATTTGTAAATTGATAAAATTGTTCTAATGTAATACCCTGCATTTTTAAATTTTCTTCGTATTGTTTAATCATACGTTTCTTTTCCTCATCAATCATCACATCTGGAAGATCTATTTCTACATTTTTAGCAGCTGTTTCTAATAAAGTATCAATATATTTATTTTCTGCATCTGATTCTTTATGAGTAGTAATATTTTCTTTTACTTGAGATTCTAATTCCTCTAAAGAATGAACGCCTTCCATACCTAAATCTTCAAAAAATTCATCATTAATTTCTGGAATTTGAACTTCTTTAACCTCATGAACTTTCACCTTAAATACAACTGGAGCTCCTTTTAAATCGTCACTATGATAATCTTCAGGGAAAGTTACATTAATTTCTTTTTCCTCACCTGATTTCATACCAATCAATTGTTCTTCAAAACCTGGAATAAAAGTTCCACTTCCAATAGTAAGAGAATAATTTTCAGCTTTTCCACCTTCAAATGCAACATCATCTTTAAAACCTTCAAAATCAATAATTACGATATCGCCATTTTGAACCTCTCCATCTTTTAACACATTTTCTGCATAGTGCTCTCTCATATGTTCAATCGCATGATCGATCTCTTCCTTTGTAACTTCCACTTTTTCTTTTTGAACACCAAGACCTTTATATTTTCCAAGTTTTACCTCTGGTCTTAATGTTAATGTAAATAAAAATTCAATTCCTTCATCATCCACATTAGTAAGAGAAATTTCTGGTTCTGCCACAATTTTCAAATCTTCATTTCCCTCAAATGCTTTCACATATGCTTTTTCAATACATACATCTGCTGCATCCATATATAAAGATTGTTTTCCATACTTCTTTAAAAACAATTCTTTTGGAGCATGCCCAGGACGAAAACCATCTATTTTTACTTTCTTACTAGCTTTAGTATAAGCTTTATCTAAAGCATCTTCCCATTCTTGCCCTTCTATCTTTACTGTAATTTCTTTGATGTTTTTATTTTCAGCTTTTGTACTCATTTTTATTTCCTCCAATTCACGTTACTAGTATAACGTATTTTTACTAATATTTCAATACTTTAACACATAAGAAAAAAGCACTTTAGTGCATAATTTCAACTACTTTTACATCATATGTTCCATTAGGACTATCCACAGATACAATTTCTCCTACACGAAGTCCTAAAATTGCCTGTGCAATTGGTGATTCATTAGAAATTTTATTTTGAAATGGATCAGCTTCTTTACTACCTACAATTGTATACTCTTCCATATCTTTATCTTCTACATATTCAATTTTCACTTTATTTCCAATAGCAACTTGATCCGTTTTTACTTCACTAATCACAATTGCATTTTCAATCATGGCTTCTAATTCTTGAATCTTTCCTTCCACAATTGCCTGTTCTGTTCTTGCAGCATCATATTCTGCATTTTCACTTAAATCACCTAAAGCACGTGCATCTTTTAAAGCATTAATTACTTCTGGTCTTTTTTCTAATTTTAAATATTCTAATTCCTTTTGCATTTCTTCAAGACCTGCTTTAGTTAAATAAATTTCTTTTGTATTTGACATATTTTTTTCACCTCAATTTTGAAATCTATCAAATGATACTACAGTTTCTTTCTTTTGTCAACTTGAAATTTTAATTATTTTGAAACTCTCATGAAATCTCCCACAGAAACAGGACTAGAAACAGCCAATTTCACAATCTGTCTTGGATGTCTCACGATTTCAATGGATTGTTCATTTTCATCAATAATTTCATCAATAATCATTTGAATTGGTTGTTTATTCGGACCAAAAAACTCTATTTTGTCTCCTTTTTTGAAAAAATTCCTTTGCTCAATTCTGGCATATCCATCTTGATAATCTAAAACAAGCCCTAAAAAATCTTGATTAGATACTTCAATTCTCCCATTATAATACTGGCATTCTACACCTTCAGAGGTATCAAAGAATTGGGGCACAGAATCACGATTTGCACAGTTTCTTAATATTTTTTCATACTCACTATTATATTCATAAATTTCTTTTTGTTGCACATATTCATCAATTACTTTGCGATAAATATCGACAACAGTTGCAATATAATAAATTGAACGCATTCTCCCTTCAATTTTAAAAGAAGTAATTCCCATATCAATCATATCTGGAATATATTTTAAAAGTGATAAATCTTTTGTACAAAAAGTAAACGGTTTCTCTCCCTTTAACGAATCAAGCTGTTCATCTAAAAGATCAAAATCCCAACGACAAATTTGACTACATCCCCCTCTATTAGAATCCCTAGCAGTTAAAAAATTAGATAAAACACATCTACCACTATAAGAGGCACACATAGCTCCATGAATAAAACATTCTATCTCAATATCAACATGTTCTTTGATTTCTAAAATTTCTTGTTTTGTTGTTTCTCTCCCAAGTACAATCCGCGTAACCCCTTGTTGCTTCCAAAACTCAACTGCTTCATAGTTTAAAGTAGATTGCTGTGTAGACAAATGAAGTTCTAAATCTGTATTTTGTTTCGCAATCGAAATAATTGCAGGATCGTTAAAAATAATTGCATCCACACCAATTCTGTCCAATTCTTTTAAATATTCTGTCAACATTTGTAATTCTTTTGTATGTAGAGCAATATTAACAGTAACATAAACTTTCTTGTTGAGATGATGTGCAAAAGAAATCCCTTCTTCCAATTCTTCAATCGTAAAATTCGAAGCATTAGCCCGAAGACCAAACATAGTTCCTCCAACATAAACCGCATCAGCACCATAAAGAAGCGCAAATTTTAATTTTTCTAAATCACCTGCGGGCGCTAAAAGTTCTGGTTTTTGCACTTTATTTCCCCTCCTTTATTTTGTAAACTGTTTCTTTATATAAAAATCCTTTATCTACATTATTTTGACATAAATGATCAATTGTTTGACAAATCGTTGCTTTATTTTCTACTGTCATTGTTGCGACAAGCTCTACGATTTGTTTAAAACAAGATGGCTCCATATGAAACCCATTCATTACCACGTAATCAATTTTAATATCTTTGAATATAAAGTATTCCTCTACTGCATTCAAAATATGGCTAGAATAAACAGTTGTTCCATTACAATCATCTATAATTGGATAGACTTGTCCTTCTTTACTTAAATAATATTGTTCTCCATCACAGGAAAGATCAAAACATTCCAAATAATTTTTTACCAAATGCCGTTTAGAATCAAACATAGGAAGATATCCAAACATACATACAAAAAGTGAAAGATCTGTATGATTTCTAATTTCTTTTACCTCTTCTAATGTAATTTCATTAGATAAATAAGCACCTTTCACACCATGATTTTTCCAAAAATTACAAGTTTCAGCATTGGTTGTTAAATGTTCCTGACTCCAAATCAAAGGATAAGAAATATTTAATTTTTTACCCAAATTGACAACACTAATATCATAATAGAAAACTCCATCAATAGGATATTGTTCTAATAATCTCATTATTTTCTCTAACTCTTTTAAATCATGATTATGCATATTTTTATTTAACATAATAAATACTTTTTTATTTTGTTTTTTTAATTCCTGACAAAGTTCTAAATCTTCTAATTCTATATAAAA
Source organism: uncultured Bacilli bacterium (assembly GCA_910576985.1). Lineage (GTDB taxonomy): Bacteria > Bacillota_I > Bacilli_A > RF39 > UBA660 > MGBC102946. Next base: position 376 of record CAJTLA010000073.1, on the reverse strand, counting down.
AGGTAAATTAACACTCAGTCCTTTGATGCCGAATATCATTCCATCACAATTAGAAATACATTCCTTGATCATTGCTTTTGTACTTGGTATTATTAATAATTTTGTCATACAACCACATCCTGACACGTATTATAACAAAGTTTCTAGAAAATAGCAAAATGATATCTTCAAAAAAGCATTTGAAAATATCTTATCAAATGCTTCACTGATACTGCTTTTCAAGTTATGAATAAATTTATTTTTTTCTAGTAATTCCATCATTATTATCACAATCATTCCAATTTCCTACTCCACAGCATTTCGTAGATCCTTTTCCTCCTGAGAATTCACAAGTGCTAAAGTAATTTGAGAAGTTTTCATTATTTCCTTCTAATTT
>CAJTLA010000072.1 GCA_910576985.1 uncultured Bacilli bacterium | reverse complement strand
CTCATTATTAAAACCTTCCTTTTCTTATTTTATCATACTGGAAGGTTTTCTTTTTACACAACTTTTTCTATACTCTCGACAACAGGATTTGTGTCATTATTAACATCAATGATGAGTAGTCTCATTATATTATATACAATTGATTTGAAAATTTTTATCACAGCTTCCATATTATTTATTGGAACTATTGCTACAAGGATTATATACTTTTCAAAAAAATATGTACCACTCATCAAAAAATCACAGGAAACCAGTCGCGAATATAATGGTGTATTAAATGATGCAGTACTCAATTTTACTTCCTTAAAAGTCTATAGTGCAGTAGAAAGTTTTTCTAAAACATTAAAAAGTAAAAAAGAAGAGGTAAATGTTTATAGAAACAAAGCCTCCACAAAAGAGTTTACATATGGAGCATTAGCCAATTTAGCTTATTTGATCACATTTGCTATTTTGTTATTATATGCAATCAAACAATATGGAAATAATTTAATGACTTTAGGAAGTTTTATTTTCTTTATCAATTCTATGATATCTTTAAAAACCTCCACTACAAGCTTTAGTTGGGCTTATATTCATATTGAAAAGTATTTAGTGGTAATCAAAAATTGTTATGAATTGTTATATGATGATACCAATGTAGAAGATGATCAAAAAGAAGATATTATAGTAGATCAGGGAACAATAGAATTTCACGATATAACATTTAAATATTCAAAAAATAATGTGCTAGAAAATTTTAACTTAACCATACATGAAAAGCAAAAAATAGGAATTATTGGTGTCAGTGGAAGTGGGAAGACGACATTAGTGAATTTACTTTTTAAATTTTATACACCACAAAAAGGGAAAATTTTGATTGATGGAAAAAATGTTCATGACTACAATACAAAATCCATATATGAAAAATTAACTTATGTTCCTCAAGAAACAATTTTGCTACATACTACCATATATGAAAACATTAAAATTGCGAAGCCAAGTGCCAGTTATGAAGAAATCATTTGTGCAGCAAAAAAAGCAGAATTACATGATTTTATAGAAACACTAGATGATAAATACAGCACCATTGTAGGAGAAAGAGGAATTAAATTATCAGGAGGACAACGACAAAGAATCGCGTTAGCAAGAATTTTTCTAAGAGATTCTAAAATTGTTGTATTTGATGAAGCAACAAGTAGTTTAGATAACAATACCGAATTTAAAATTCAACAAAATATCAATCAATACTTTCATGACCAAACTATAATATGTATTGCTCATAGATTATCTACGTTGAAAGAGATGGACGATATTATTGTCATTGATAATGGAAATATCATTGATCGTGGAACACCAACAGAAATGATTCCAAAGTATGATAGAATTGACTTTTTAAATTCAGAAAAAGAAAATGTGAATTAACAAATAAAAAAAGTAAGGAGAAAATAGAAGCATGAAAGAGATATTCTTAAGTTTTAGACCAGAATATTTTAAACCATTATTATATGGAATAAAAAAATACGAATATAGGAAAAGATTTTGTGATGAGAAAACAAGAGCTTATTTATATTTAAGTGGTAAGTCAAAACAAGTGGTAGGTGTGATGGAGTTAGATCAACCTATTCGCTTAGATTTTACTAGGGAAAATTATGTAAATGATCTAAAAACTTTAAAAAGAGTGGACGAGTATATTTTAAATAAAGATATAAATGCGATTCCTATTGAGTCTTTAACGTTATTTGATAATCCAATTAGTTTAGATGAGATTAGAAATGAAATTCCTAATTTTATGCCACCTCAAATGTATTTTGTTTTAGACAATCATCCTAAGTTAAAATCATTATTGGAAAAACAACCACTGAATGAAAGATTGTTTGTCCATAGTCATGAGGCGATTGATTATGATAACTTAGCTATGTCTGTTCGGGAATTAGAAAAAACAGATGAGTTTAAAAAGTTACATTCATTACATGAAGTCAACCATGACTTTGATAATATAAAATATTAGTATGTATAAACCTACAGTTCAAAATTTGTTGGTTTAAATTTTTATGATATGTTGATTGGATAAAAAAACGAACATTCATTATAAAAGAAATTATATACAGGAAAAATGATACAGCTATATTAGATGACATTATAGAAGTGATGAATAACAGGAGACAAAAAGTATTGCCAAAAATGTATTTGATTTTTTAACTTCCAAGCAGAACTACGTGGAACAAAATACAAAAAAAGAACTAATTACAGTTCTTTTAATTTCAATATGGAGCAGATGATAATAGGGTTTTAAACCTAAAATCTAAAAAAATATCCCTCACTCATTAAGTAGATTATATGATAAACTCTAGGAAAAATCAATAGTTGTATAGGAAGTTATTGGTATTTATAGTATAATGATATCAGCAAGACCACTTGTAGAGGAGGAATTTATGCTAGAAAATAATGATAAGTATTTTGAATTATTAAATGATATTAAGAAAACTTTAATAATTACTAGAAATAAGATAGTAGAAACTGCAAATAAAGATTTAGTATTAATGTACTATAATATTGGATTAAAATTAATAGAAAACAATAAATGGGGTTCATCTTTTATAGATACTTTGGCAAAAGATTTAAAAATAGAATTTCCTACTTTAAAAGGAATGTCTGCAAGAAACTTAAGATATATGCAAAAATTTGCTACAGAATTTGATAATGATGAATTTTTGCAACATGATGTTGCAAAATTACCTTGGTCCTCTGTCACAACTATAATGGATCAAGTAAAAGATAAAGAACAAAGAATTTGGTATATAAAAGAATCTATCCAAAATGGCTGGGCAAGACCTGTAATTGTTCATCAAATAGCAAGCAAATTGTACGAAAGACAAGCCTTACTAGAAAACAAAACAACTAATTTTGATGAGACACTACCATCTCCTAATAATGAACAAGCAAAAGAGTTATTAAAAAATCCTTATATTTTTGATTTTATAACTGCTGATAAGGATTTAAAAGAATTAGATATTGAAAGAGAATTGACTGCTAATATAACTAAATTATTATTAGAACTTGGAAATGGCTTTGCCTTTGTTGGCAGACAATATCATTTAGAAATTGAAAATGAAGATTATTATATTGATTTATTATTTTATAATTTAAAAGTTAGAAGTTATGTTGTTGTTGAATTAAAGACGACTGAGTTTAAACCTGAATATGCTGGTAAACTAAATTTTTATTTAAGTGCAGTTGATAGGTATGTCAAGAATGAAAATGATAATCCTACATTTGGTATATTACTTTGTAAAGATAAAAAAAGAGTTACAGCAGAACTAGCATTAAAAGATATTAATAAACCTATCGGAGTCAGTGAATATAAAATTTTATCAGAGATACCAGAATTTTTAGAAAATACTTTACCTAGTATTGAAGATATAGAAAAGAGATTGGAGGAAGATTCAGAATGAATATAAAAGTTAATAGGGTTGACAATCCCTAACTTATAAATTATTTGAAGTATAATATAGTATTATTTCTATAGTTTCACAATGTCCATAAAATATGCTACTAAGCGATTAGCTCAGTTATCAAGATGCAATTGGGGCACAAAGACCGTTATGAAAAATCATAACGGTCTTTGCTTTTACTATAATCTCGTTTGATTCTATATCTATAATTTTATAGTTATTTTGATAGCATGAAAAAAATATAAAAAAGAGTTAAAATTATAAGGATTTTGATCTATAAAAATGGAATAATATATATGAAGGATAGAAAAAGAATGGAGGTATATTATAATGAAACAAAAAATAAAACCGTTTAATAAAGGTATTGATGGATATCAGAATGAAGAGGAGTTTGTAAACTATTTAAATCGTAAGAAAGTAGGCCAAGTAAATCCGATGTTTTATGATTTTTTGACATCTATCTTTGAAAAAATTCATAATAATGATGTAATATATGCATGGAAAAACGATCAAATTGAAAAAGCAGATATTTTTATTAAAATTAATAATATTGTAAAAAGAATCAGTATAAAAAAAGGAATAAAGAACTCTGTTCATGCAGAACTAATTTCAGTGTTTTTGAAATTTTTAATTCAAAATGGATTTGATCAAAAGACAATTGAAAAAATTATGAAATATCATTATGCCGATGGAACGACGGATGGAACAGGAAAAGAAAGATTTTCAGTAGCACAATATAAGGAAAAACATCAATCTGAAATAGACCAAATAAATCAATTAATGAATCAATCAGATTTTATTAGAAAGGCAATAGACAAGTTAATATTAAGAGGGAATCAAGGAGATAAATCGATCGATTGTATTATTTATGGTGTGGTTGAAGATTTTATATGGATCAAGAAAGAGGAAATTATACAAATTCTTTTGGATAAAAAAAATGAATATTCATCAGGATTACATATTAGTCATTTATCATTACAGCCAATGGCGAGATGTTTAAATAGAAATCCACGATATGAGAAAAATAGACATTATATACAGGCAAAATGGTACAATATATCCGATGACATTATAGAAGTGATGAATAACAGGAAATAAAAAGTATTGCCAAAAAATGTATTTGATCTTTTAACTTTCAAGCTGAGCTACGTGGGACAAAATACAAAAAAAGAACTAATTACAGTTCTTTCAGACTGTTGACAAATAAATAATGCCAAAAGTCTTTAAATTTGAAATGAAATGTATTATAATAGAAATGTAAGA
>CAJTLA010000071.1 GCA_910576985.1 uncultured Bacilli bacterium | reverse complement strand
GAGGAACGAACCAAGTGGGATCAAATCCAAGTAGAAGTCCAGTGACTCCAGTATCCAGTGTACAACCGAATTTACAAGCAGGAGGAACGAATCAAGTGGGATCAAATCCAAGTGGAAGTCCAGTGACTCCAGTATCTAGTGTACAACCAAATTTACAAACAGGAGGAACGAACCAAGTGGGATCAAATCCAAGTAGAAGTCCAGTGACTCCAGTATCCAGTGTACAACCGAATTTACAAACAACAGAATCTACAAATAGTGTTTGGTCAACAACTAATGTAAATCCAGCATCAAATGTTTTTCCAACAACACCATCAGAATCAGCAAACCAATCTGGAAAAAATGTGAATTCTGTTTATTCATCATCTCAAAATAATATGGGATCTAATAATATGAATGATGAAGATTTATTAAAATCTTTTATTGGTAATAACTATAAAAAGCTAACTACTAGAACATTTAATTTTGCAGGATTTTTCTTTTCTACATTTTACATGTTTTATCGTAAGATGTTTCTGTATGCAATATTTTTATTTTTGATTAATATTCTTGTATTAAATGTAACTCATCTTTTTTGGACCCCCCTTGTCTTTTCTGTTATTGTAGGGTTATTTGTTAACAAAATTTATGTATTTTATGCAAAGAAAAGAGTTTCTAAAATTAAAGTAGAAAATGCAGGAAAAGACATTACTGAATTAAAATATATTTGTTCTAATAAAGGAGGAACGAGTGTTGGAACTCTGCTTTTAGGATTTGTTGCTCAATTCCTTGTTTCACTTATTCTGTTAGTTATTATGTCTATTTGTGGTTTGTCATCTATATTTGACAAATTCAAAGAAACAGTAGAATCAACTTTGAATGGTACTTATGATGGTATGATGATTACTAATACATCAATTGATATGAAAAAAGAATTTTCCATTATAGTACCAGGTCAATTTGAGAATGATTCTGAAACTTATAATTATGAATATGAATATTCATCTGGAAATGGTGTTTTTGATACATGTAAAATAAAATTATTTGCTTTAGAAGGATTTTCTGATGCACAAGATTTAATAAACCAAATGAATCAATATCATTCTAGTGATCAACCTAGTACAGTTCGTAAATCAACCATTAATGATATCGATTGGTATGGATTTTCTTTAGAAGATTCTTTTGGAAAAACGTACTATTATGGTACTACAAAAAATAATAAAGCATTTTTACTAGAATATGGAATCAATGAAGATGCCTCTAGTGATTGTGAAAGTTATAGACAACAAATTTTAAATTCTATTAAGCGTAAATAAGCGAAATGAAGATTTATTTCATTTTGCTTTTTTTTGATTTATATTATCATTTTCCCCATTTTATGATATAATGATTGTCAGTGTTAACTAGAAAATATGGATGTGATAGGAATGTATTTGAAAAATATAAAGGCGCATGGATTTAAATCGTTTGCAGATCATATAGATATGGAATTGCATGAAGGCATTACAGGGGTTGTAGGACCAAATGGTAGTGGAAAGAGTAATATTGTCGATGCGATTCGCTGGGTTTTAGGAGAACAATCTGTTAAGTCCCTTCGTGGAGATGGAAATATGGCAGATGTTATATTTTCAGGAAGTAAATCTAGAAATGGAATGAATGTTGCTAGTGTTACTTTAGTATTTGACAATAAAGATCATTATCTTCCCATTCATTATGATGAAGTGGCGATTCGAAGAAGGGTATATAAAGATGGAACGAATGAATATGCATTGAATGGAGAAAAATGTAGATTAAAAGATATTACTGAAATATTGATGGATACAGGAATTGCTAAAGAGAGTTTTAATATTATTTCGCAAGGGAAGATTGAAGAAATTATTAGTAGCAGACCCACAGATAGACGTATTATTTTTGAAGAAGCAGCGGGAGTTTTAAAATATAAAAAGCGAAAAGAAGAAGCACTTCGTAAATTGGATCGTACACATGATAACATGAATCGTGTGAATGATATTATAAGAGAATTAGAGGTTCAAGTTGGTCCATTGAAAGAACAAAAAGAACAGGCAGAGGAATATTTAAAAACAAAAGATGAATTAGAACAAATAGAAATCGCATTAATTGTATCAGATGTCAAAAAAATAAATGAAGATTATCAGAATAAAAAAGATCGTATTGATCAGTTGAATGATGAATTATTACATTCAAATTTTGAGTCATCAAAAGGAGAGGCGAAAATAGAGGAATATAAAGTAAGAATTACAAAATTGGAAACTGATCTTACTGAACTTCAGAATGAACTATTGGAAATGACAAAAATGGTAGAACAATTAAACAGTCGAAAAAAAATTTTGTTGGAGAGAAAAAAATATGAAGTAGAAGATCAAAAATTACATCAAACATTGATTTCTTTAAAAGAACAGCAATTAGGACTATTTAATAAAATGGAATTCATAGAACAAGAATTAACACAATTGGAAACAGAAAAATCATTTCGTGAAGAGCAACTAAAAAAGCAAGAAAGTGAATTAGAATGGTGTAAAAAGGAGAAACGAAATTTAGAAGAGCAATTAACAAAACAAGTAAGGTTAGAACAACATCTACAAATTTCTATTGAGCGATTGAAAGAAAGTATTGAAAATAATGGGTCTCTTCCACATTCTGTGAAAGCAGTATTGGATCATCCTAAGTTAAGAGGAATACATAATGCAATAGGATCTGTGATTGAAGTAGAGGAACAATATACCAAAGCTATTATGACTAGTCTTGGGTATGCTGCAAGTTATTTGATTGTAGAAGATGAAACTTGTGCAAAAGAAGCTATTTCTTATTTAAAAGAAAATAAATTGGGGAGAGCTACTTTTTTCCCACTTACTATTATTAAACCGAAACAAATTGATATTGAAACTTCTAAAATGCTTGCTATGATAGAAGGATTTGTTGGAATAGCAACTGATCTTATTCAACATGATAAAATGTATGATGCCATTTTAAAAAATCAGCTTGGAAATGTATTAGTTGCAGATACTTTAGATCATGCAAATCAAATAGCCAAAAAGATTGGGTATCGTTATCGAATTGTGACTTTGGATGGAGAAATTCTTCATGTTGGAGGTTCTTTAACTGGTGGAGAAGCGGCAAAAAATAAAAATATTTTATCTGAAAAGCAAGAATTAGAAGCGAAATTGAAAGAATACGAAACTGTGACTCGAATGATTGGAGAAATAGAACATAACATTAATGAGTTAGATCAAAATACCAAACAAATAGAAGATCAGTATTATTTGATCAATAAAGAGTATACTCGTATGAATGAAATTATAAAAAATAAACAAACTTTAAAAGTAGAAGCAGAAGAAGAACAATGCCGTATATTAGAGGAAATCACTGGAACAGAACATTTGATGAATCAAACTTTAGATGAAGAAGAGAATCATATTTTAACGAGATTTTATGAAGCAGATCAAAAGAAACGAAGTATTGAACTAGAAATAGAATATAAGAACAAAGAAAAACATGAAGTAAAAGAAGAACTGCAAGAATTTGAATTTGAGTTACGTCGAGAAAATAGTTTATTAAGTTCTAAAAATAAAGAATTAAAAGATTTAGAAATTGAAGTAAATCGTATGGATGTTAAATTGGATCATTATCTGGCAACATTGAGTGAAACTTATAATATGACTTTTGAAAAAGCATCAACTCTTTATATTTTGGATATGGAAGAAGATTTGGCTAGAACTAAAGTTATGAATTTAAAAAGAATTCTAAAAGATTTGGGCATGGTAAACTTAGGCGCAATAGAAGAATATGAAAGAGTAAGTGAACGTTATGAGTTTTTATTACATCAAGCAGAAGATTTAACGAGTGCAGAAAATACATTATTAGAAATTATTTCTGAAATGGATGCAGTTATGGAACGTGAATTTTTAGAAACATTTCATTTGATTGGTACTCATTTTGAAGAGACCTTTAAAGAATTATTTCATGGTGGTCATGCGGAGTTGAAACTTACTGAGCCAAATAATATTTTGGAAACAGGGATAGAAATTGTAGCTTCTCCTCCTGGTAAAAAGCTTACTAGTATTTCTTTATTGTCTGGTGGGGAAAAAACGTTTACTGCGATTAGTTTATTGTTTGCTATATTAAAATCTCGTCCTGTTCCATTTTGTGTGTTAGATGAAGTGGAAGCGGCGTTGGATGAGGTTAATGTAAATAGTTTTGGAGAGTATTTGCTTGGTTTAAAATCAAAGACTCAATTTATTTTAATTACTCATAAGAAAAAGACAATGGAGTATGCAGATGTTTTATATGGAATTACAATGCAAGAATCTGGAGTTAGTAAGTTAGTAAGTGTGAAGTTAGAAGAATTAAAGTAGACTTTTGGTCTACTTTCAGACTGTTGACAAATAAAGTTTGAAAACAGTCTTTTATTATGAAATAAAATATTATATAATAAAGAAGTAAGGCGCTTATATCATCCAAAATTATAAGCTTACAAGCCTTACTTTTTTTATGAATTTATGATATAATTATATGGGATGATATAAGAAAGTAGGTAATAAAAATGTCAATGACAAAAAGAGAAAAAAGACAATATGTAAGTGAAATAATAAATTTAGAAGATATGGTACCACAAGAGCATTTTTTAAGAGTTATAGAAAAACATTTTGATTGGAACTTTGTATATGAAGAAGTAGAAAAACTATATTCAAAGGTTGGTAGAAAAAGTATTGACCCAGTA
>CAJTLA010000070.1 GCA_910576985.1 uncultured Bacilli bacterium | reverse complement strand
TGTCCATACACTACTTCCTGCATTACTAAAATTCAATATTGGTCCTTCTGCTTCTACTATCGTAAACTTTCTATTTATTGTTGTTTCATTTCCTGCCTGATCCCTTACTGTATAGGTAATTGTCTGTTCTCCTAATGTTGCTGTCAAACTTCCACTTGTTTCTACTGTTGGTGTCACTCCACTATTGTCACTTACTGCTATTCCTGTCATTAAATCATATCCAGTTGCATCAGTTACCTTAACAATTGTATTCTCTGGCACTGTAATGCTTGGTACTGTGTTATCTAGTTTATAAATTCCACTACTTACTGTTTTACTATTATTGCTACTATCTACTGCTGTTACCTCAATCACATAATTTCCTGTTCCACTATTTAATGTTACTTTTCCTCCATTTGTGATTGTTTGTTCTGTTCCTCTCACACTATCTTTAATAATTACATAGGTAATACTACTTACTTTAATATTATCTGTTGCCGTTATTGTTACTGTTTTACTTTTTACAAACGTACTTTCTTCATTTGGATTAATCACAATCTCAGGCTTTGTTGTATCTGTCACTACAAAAGTTCTTATCTTTTCACTACTATTTCCTAATGAATCACTTACGGTATATGTTACTTTATAAGTTCCTGGGATTCTTTCCAACGTTCCTGATGTTGCAATATTACTATTATCTATGATCCCATCTATATTATCTACCACACTTACACCTGTAAATATATCATATCCATCTACCTGTTCTGATTCTAAATACACAATTTCTGGTTCAAACGTAATCACTGGACCTAATGAATCTACTTTATACGTTTTTGTTTTGGTTGCAGTATGCCCATTATTATCTGTTACTGTTACCATTACCTCATAAATTCCTGTTTCATTAAGAACAATCGTTTTTGTTAATCCTATTACACTATCTCTACTTTGTAGTTGACCATCCTTTTTAATTTCATAAACAAATCCTGTTACTTTGTTTGGTCTTATTCCACTAACATTAATCAGTACTTCTTTTGTTTTTGTAAACGCATCACTATCTTCTGTCATTGTGATTACTGGTGTCATTTCCAAAATTACTACTGTTCTGGTAATATCAGCAGTCTTACCTTCATTACTAGTCTGATATGTAATGTGATAAGTTCCCTCTCTACTAGTATCAATCACTTCCACTTTTTGACCATTGAAAGTAATTTCTGAACTATATTCAAGAGGATCTCCACCTCTAGTTCTAGCATTAGCACCCACTTCTTTATAAGTTCCATTTAATTCCACATAAACTGTACTATCCCCATTTAATGTGATTACTGGATCATTTCTATGTACATCTGGTACCTCTCCTGTTTCATTTTTTGTAATTTCAATGTTTCCTTCTACCCCACTGGCACAAAACTTCTTACTACAAACATCTTGAATCACTATGTTTCCATCTTCATCAACATAAATCAACCCATTCCCATCAATGCGACCATTTATTTTAACAATCTCATCTCTTTTTTTATTCGCCACTGTTAATAAATTTAACTCTGACCCCTCATAAAAATATTCCCTGGGAGCTAAAAAATCATCATCTGATAGATTAATTCTAACACTATCCACGATTCCATCGATGCTACGTTCAAATGCTGCTTTTTCCGAACTATTAATCAAATTTAATATAATCGGAGATACAATAAGAGCAATCACTCCTATTATAATAATCACTGCTAACAACTCAATTAAGGTAAATCCTTTTTTCCTATCACACATCATACTATAACTATTCCTTTCTATTCAAAATGGAACCATTTGGTTACATAAAAGAGTAAAATAAAAGTTTCGGGAAACCAAACGGTTACATTTTAGTATATTATAGTACCAAACGGATACAATGTCAATAGGTGATAAAAATGCATTTTAAGAGAATTAAGAACTTACGTGAAGATCACGATTTCACTCAACAGTATGTCGCCACCTATTTAAATATCCATAGAGTCGTCTATAGTCGCTATGAAAATGGAGTACGTGAAATACCCGTTTCTTGTCTTATGAATTTATCGAAACTATATAATGTTTCTATGGATTACATAGTAGAAAGTGGAAATGACGAAGATTCTATACTCAATAGTAGAGTCGAAAAAAGAGAAGAAACTAGAAAATTTTATTAGTCTATTTTAGTCTTAAGAGAAAAACTGACTTTTTGTACCCAATGATGTAACTATATGGTTTCTTTTTTACATTTTTTTGACATAAAGTGGAGAAGAAAACAAAAAAAGAGAATATTTTTCGAAAAAAACATTCTCTTTTTTTGATAAAAGTGGGGAACCTATTTTATATCATCCAAACCCAATAAATACTTTTTAATACTATAAGCTGCTAAACTTCCTTCTCCAACTGCTGTTGATACTTGATATAAATCTTTTTTTATTGCATCTCCACAAGCATAAATTCCATCCAAATTCGTTTTCATTTGATCATCCACAATAATATAAGAATCCTCAAGCTCAAGATCCAATGTAGATAGCAACTGTTCATCTGGTGTGAATCCAATATCAATAAATAAACATTTTGCATCAATTTCCTTTTGTTCTTCTCTTTCTATTACAATAATAGAAGACAATTTTTCCTCTTTTTCAATTAACTCTTTCACTTGAGTAAAATAATGAATCTCGATATTTTCCTTTTCCTTCGCACGATCTTGTAATATATGATCAGCCCTTAAGTTTTGACCACGATATAAAATATGTACTTTTTTACAAATAGTAGATAAAAATAGGGATTCCTCTAAAGCACTATTCCCCCCACCTACTACTGCTACTTCCTCATTTTTATAAAAAACACCATCACAAGTCGCACACCAACTAATTCCTCTTCCCACTAATTGGTTTTCTTTTTCAAGTCCTAATTTTCTTGGAACTCTTCCAGTCGCTAAAATAATACTTTTTGTTTGAATGACTTCGTCCCCTAAATACACCTTTTTTTCACTTCCACTATCTTCTATCTTCGTCACATTTCCATAACGATATTCCACATTTAAATTGTTCACTTGTTCAAACATGTTCATTGCCAAAGTCGCACCATCAATACTAACACAACCTGGATAATTTTCCACCTTTGGTGTTTGTGTTATTTGTCCACCTGGTGAACTTTTTTCAATTAACAAAACACTAATATTATATCTTTTTAAATAGATAGCAGCAGTCATTCCTGCTACACCTGCTCCTATTACTACACAATCAAAATTCGATCCCATTTACACATCCTCCTTATCATGATATCGATTCTCCATTTTAGATCCACAATTATATACAAAATATAAAATAATACCAATGATTATCATAGCAAATGAAACAACCATTGCTATTTTAAAATTGAAAAACATCAAACTATCTGTTCTAAACCATTCTATTACAAATCTTCCAATTCCATACCAAATCATATAAAGACTTGTAAGCTGACCTAATTTTAAATAGTTTCGTCTTCGAATAAATAAAAACAAAATAAATCCTAACAAACACCACATTGATTCATACAAAAACGTTGGCTGATAATAAAGACCATCAATACACATTCCTTCTACAATAAAATTCGGCAACCACTGTAATGATTCCAAACTAGTCAGTGATCCATGTGCTTCTCCATTAAAGAAATTTCCCCATCTTCCAATTGCCTGACCCAATAACAAACTAACAACAATAATATCTAAAAGTCGTTTGGTATTTATTTTATGTTTTTTAGAGTAAAATATGATAAAAATCAAACCAGCTAAAATTCCTCCATGAATGGCAAGACCACCTTGCCAAACTTTAAAAATTTCTGAAATATGTTCACGATAATAATCCAAATGAAAAACAACAAAATAAAGTCTAGCTCCAATTAACGAAATAGGAATTGTGAAAAAAAACAAATTGATCATAAAATCTTCTGAAATATTCCTTTTTTTAGATTCTTTGAGTGCTACAGAACCAGCTAGTAACATCGCAATAAATAAAATAAAAGAATACCAATAAATTTTTATAAATCCAAAATCAAATAATATCGCATTCATTATGAACCTTCTTTCTTCAGTAAAGGTTTAATAACACACTCATGAACAATTTCATTCATAAGAGAAATTAAAATTGCCACTAAAAACGACATAAATAATCCTCGAATTTGGAAATGAGGCCCTAAAATAAAGTCAACAATGTTCAATATTAAAACATTAATAAATGGATAAAATAAACCTAACGTAAGACCAGTAATAGGAATAGTTAACCAAACCAAAAATGGTTTGATCGTTCGATTTAAAGCATATATGATAATTGCAGCCAAAAAGCCCCATAATCCAAAATAAGCATTATCAATATAAATTGTTTTCTGAAAAAGAACAGATACGCTAATTAAGATTAATCCATATGCAATCATATGAAATATCCAATCTAATAATGAATACATAGTATGTTTTTTTGATGCCACATTTATCATCTCCTACACTATTGTACCATAAATGGAGTTATAAAATCTAGATGTCAATAAAATAGTAAATGAATACAAATATAAAAATGAACAAATAAATAATATTAATAAAAAAAAGTAATATAATTATAAAATATCACTTTGGTAACCATATAGTTACTGCGGCGAGCCCGAAAACGACGTCCTTCATCGTCCGTCGTTTCCCTATCTCCCTTTAGCTCTTTTTCCTAATAAGCTTTTTTATCTCTTCGTTTTCATCTTCTCCACTCGTCCAAGGGTGTTCGTGCTGATACTTTTCTATTTCTCTTTTTTACC
>CAJTLA010000069.1 GCA_910576985.1 uncultured Bacilli bacterium | reverse complement strand
ATTAGAGAATTGTAACTTTTAATATAAGGGACAATTTTTTTGTTGACAGTGTGATATATGGTTGAGTTCTTTTATAAGAACTATAAAACAGTTTAGTAAAAAAAAATTAAAAGTTAATGAAGGATCATGGGTTTGCTTTAATATTGTTTTTTATTTTATATTATGTTACCTTTTTGTAACAAATCATTATAAAAAAATGTTGATTTTTGTTTGGGTTTCTTTTCTTCTCTTTTTTACACTCTTTCAACACATCTTTTTGATGTATAATTTACATTTTCGTTCTTTTTTGCTATAATGATATAACTAAGAATAATAAAGGACGGAGATGGAAGCATGTCAACAAACAATTATTTCAGTAGTAATATGTCTAACATTTTAGAAAAGTTAGGGTCGTTTCGCCCAGGAATGGATTTAGAATCTGTGAAAGGTGCTATTGATCAATTTGAAATTGATTTGAATCAACAGATGAAAAATAATGTTGAAAGAATTTCAAGCAGAACAATTACGACAATGGAGGAAGAGTTACAAAAGAGAACAGAACTTTTAAAAGTAGCAGAAGAGAAACATGCTATTTTGAGGGACCTTTTATATCAAACTGTAAAAATTCCAGAATTGAGTGATTATGTTGTAACGATGATAGAAGCAGCTCGTTTACAAGTGAATTTTTATAAGAAATCGGTTCATTATGTTGAACGTGTACAAAGCGCGAAAATAGAAAAATATAATTTGGAACAAGAAAGACAAAATATTTTGAAACAATTAAATCAAGCGCCAACAGATGAAGCATTATTACAAGATTTGGATCGACAAGTGAAAGAGGTTTATAATCGACTTCATGGTTCAACTCAAAGAATTGATTTTAATGCAGTTGTTAGACGAAAGAAAGAACTTTTAGAACAACAACAAAAGGTTGTTGATATGGTAGATTTGGCAAAGAATACAAAGGGTGCAGAACATTATCTTCCTGATTATCAAGAACAATATAAAGTGAGACAATTGGAACTTGATTCTTTATTTGAAAAACAATATGTTTATTTTTTGCAAAAATTTGGAAGAAGGTCAGTTTCTAATTCTAATGAATTAGTAGAATTGTCTGAAGCGATTCAAAATGTTACTCATGGAAGACTTGCACAAGTTCATCATTTATGTTCTGAAGGATTGGCTTCTAAGAAAACACATACAACATTTGCACAAGAAGTTTCTGGCTTCATATCAAATCCGTTGTCACAAATTCATCAAAAAAGATCTTTGGAAGGTCGGTTAATGGAAATTGATCATCGTTTGAATCAAATTTCCAAATTAAGTTCTAAAACTGTGTCTGATTTAGATCATAAGTCGAGAAGACGAAAAGTTGTTAAGACAAAACCAGCTTCTAGTAATTTATTGAAAAAAATTAATTTTTCTGCTTTGAAAAGAATTGCAGTAGCTGCGTTAACTTCAATTACAATATTAGCGGCAGGTTTGACAGCTGTAGATATTAGTCAAGCATTACATAATAATCATGTGTCGCAGGATATTGTGGTTAATGAATTGTTAGAATCTTCTCCAATGTCAGCTTATAGTCCAAGTATTGGAGATAAAATTGTGTTAAATAACGATGTGAAAATTTATTCTAATTCGTTAGAAGCGATTACAGGGGAAAATGGATATGAAGCGTCAAAGACAATTGCTAAAGATAAAGAGTTATATGTGACTCGTGCTCGTATTTTTGATGAGTCAAATAATCAAATTTATACTACTACTGAGTATGGTATTGATTTGAACCAAGTTGCTTATGATATGGGAAAAGAAGAGGGAACCTATTCTATAGCATTGGGTTGTTCTATTGGGGATGAAAATGGTAATTTTATTGAAGTTTCACAGACTGCTTTAAATCCAAAAATTGAAATGGGTTGGGTGAATGCAGCTGATCAAAATATTACAGTAATAGAACAATTAAGTAGTTCCTTAGAAAAAGGAGGAAGATTAATATGATGGAAATCAATCTTCATACGGTTTTGACTTTAGAAGATGACGAAAAATATGTAGTAGTAGCCAAAATAGAATATGAAGGAAATTATTATGATTATTTACTTCAACTTACAGATGATGAAGAAGATGTGACAGATCAAGTGGCAATTGTAAAAGAAGAAAAAGAAAATGATGAAATTTATATTGATGAAATTATAGATGAAGAATTGTTAAAAAAATTGACACCTTTATTTCAAAAACAGTTAGAAGAAAAAAGAGATTGAATCTCTTTTTTTAGTATATTTGTGGACATTCTCCAGCTGTAGGTCTATAAAAACAGTGATTTTTATATCTTCCTGCATTTTCTTGATCCCACCAAGTTGCTTTACAAGATTGTCCAGCGCTTGGAGCGTAAAACCATAATGCATGTGTTGCTGGATGATAGTATTCTCCTTTTAAAATACGATCTGCTAGGTTTTTTTCTTGTGTTGTTGGATTACTGAAAAAAAGAGGACTATTTTTTCCTTCAAAGCCACCAGGTGTTTGATAAATCATTTTAGAAATAGTAGTAATGTCTTTGAATGTTAAGCAATTACCTAATACTCTGTTTACGCCAACATTGCCAACCATGAGCATTCCTAAGTTTCCTTCTCCAACGGCTTCTGCTCTCATTAATCTAGCGAGTAGGTCTCTTTCTTTTGTGGTATATTGTATTATTCCCATATTATCACCTACTTTTACTATATGCTTTTATTTACAAATTTTTACACTTATCGACAAAAACAATTATTTTATAAAAATATTACCTAAGAATATTAAAAAAAACTATTGAAAATCAAGCTTTTTTATGATATAATGAATTCAGATTTAGGGGATTAGTTAAATGGTATAATATCGGTCTCCAAAACCGCGGTTAAGTGTTCGATTCACTTATCCCCTGCCATTAGTAATTTTACTTGAACTTTCAAGTTTAAATATATTTTAGGAGCAATAAAAGTGGAAAAAGTGTATAATAAATTAGTTCGTGATAAAATTCCTGATATTTGTAGAGCAAATGGAGAAGAACCATTTGTTAGGGGTTTAACTGATGAAGAATATTGGGAATATTTATTAAAAAAAGATGTGGAAGAATTGGAAGAAGTTAGAACTGCAGAATCTTTAGAAGATAGAAAAAAAGAATTAGCCGATAAATTAGAGCTAATTAGAGCTATGGCTGAATTTAGTGGTTTTGGTTTAGAAGAAATTATTGAAGAAGCGGATAGAAAGAAACAAAAAAATGGTGGCTTTGAAAAAAGATTACTATTAGAAAAGGTTATAAAATAAACAAGAAAGGTTAGTAAAATAAAAAGTTTTGAACCCCTCTTATAATCGTGCCAAATGCAAATACACTCCAAAAAGTGGAGTTAAAATACGTAAAAAGCCATGGAAATAAAAGGAAAATCCACGGTTTTTGTTTTTACTAAAAAATGGTGTAAAAAATGGAAATTTTTAGTGAAAAATTCATAAAATCAGAAGAATTAGAAAAAAGGATACGAACTACGTGTAGTTTTAATAATGCTAAGTGTGAGTTTAGGCAAGGAAGAATACTTTATATAGGTGGTACTAATATTAGTTTTATAGAGCCACAAAAAGTAGATGTTACTATAAAGGGTAAGAAACTAATACTAATTTATTTTGATAGGAAAAATATGTTTTTATATAATAGAACAATGCCTATCACGATAAAGCAATTTGATACACTACTTAAAAGCATTAAGAAAGAGCTATCATAGTTTATTAATTCTTTTGCTTGTATTGTGGGAATAGCGGTTTTATGGTAAAATATAAACATATAAAAGCTATTTTAAGTATAAGTGGAAAGGAGTGTAAGGTATGAATGAAATAGATAAAAAAAGTTTAGAGAAAGCAAGAGAATTATTTTCAAGAGGTGCTATTGATAGTGTTGAAGTTGGTACTACAAAAGGGTTACAACAAATTCATAAATATTTATTTGATGGGTTATATGATTTTGCAGGTATTATTAGAAAAGAAAATATTTCTAAAGGAAATTTTAGATTTGGAAACTCCTTATATTTAGAAGAAATGCTAAATAAAATTGAAACGATGAGTGAGAATACTTTAGATGAAATAATTGATAAGTACGTTGAAATGAATATCGCACATCCATTTTTAGAAGGTAATGGCAGGAGTACAAGAATTTGGTTAGATTTAATATTAAAGAAGAATTTAAATAAGATAGTTAATTGGGAAAATATAGATAAGAAACTCTATTTACAAGCAATGGAGAGAAGTCCTATTAATACATTAGAAATTAAAACTTTAATCGAAAATAATTTAACAGAAGATTTGAGTTTAGAAAGTTTTTTTAAAGGAATAGAAACTTCATATTATTATGAAACTGGATTGTCAACCCTTTTTTAGACAATTTTTATAAGGACAACTGTAGACGATACTGAACTGGAGTCCTGTAACCTAATGAATCATGTATTCGAATATTGTTATACCAATTTACAAAGTCAAATAACTCTCGTTCTAATTCCTCAAAACTTTCAAATCGACGATTAAAAGCAAACTCTGTTTTTATTATTTTATAGGTTGCCTCTGCTACTGCATTATTATATGGACAGCCCTTTTTTGATAACGACCTCTTAATTCCAAATGTATTAATTATTTCATCTATCAACTTATTTTTAAATTCAGTTCCTCTATCTGTATGAAATATTTCTATTTGATTGAGAGTATATGGTATCTTACATATTGCTTGATATACGAGTTCAGCTGTTTTATGTTTTCCTGCTG
>CAJTLA010000068.1 GCA_910576985.1 uncultured Bacilli bacterium | reverse complement strand
GATTCTTCGAATGAAATATTGAATACTTATGTGTATGATGAATGGGGTAAGGTAAAAGAGAAAATAGGATCGGTTGATAATCCCTATTTATATGCAGGATATTATTATGATTCAGAGACAAACAATTATTATTTGTTAAGTCGATATTATAATCCTTCAATTGGAAGGTTTACGAGTGAAGATAGTTATAGAGGAGATTATAATGATCCATTGAGTTTAAACAGGTATGTGTATGTAACAAATAGTCCATTAATCTATATGGATCCAGAAGGATATTTTGGAGAAAGAATAGGAAAGTTTTTAAAAGATTTATGGGAAGAGACTATAAATTTAGGAGTGAGTTTTGGAGCAGTCATCCAAGGTGGTGTACAAGCAGGAGTGGAAGCAATTGCAGGATTAGGACAATTGGTAATTGATGGAGGAACATTATTCTTATATGGAAGTGCGGCAGTAGGAAATGAGTTATATTATAAAGCTGGATTGGAATCGGAAAAAAATTATAAGCAAAATTTAGAGAAATATACAAGTAAAGTGATTGATAGTGGAAAAAGGTTAAATCCAGTAAAAGCAATATCAGGAATTATTGATAATTTCAAAAATACATTTAATTTGGAGAATATGAGTAAGTTTGCAGATAAGGATACTCCTTATAAAGATAAAGTAGTGTATGCGAAAGAAGCAACAAAAACAGTAGCTACAATATATGGTGGTTATAAAGTAGGGACGAGTGTTTATGATAAGGTAACAAGTCCATCATCATTTGGTATAATGAGTAAGGTAGATTCATCTGGATATCAAAACTATTGGAATCAAGTGAAACAAGGTGTTTCTGTAGAACAGAGGTATAATTTACAGAAGTTTGGGGATCAAACTACATTTGTGGATTATATGACATTAGATGATATGGCTAATTATAATCAATATTGGAATCAGGTAAAACAAGGTTTAACAGCAGAACAAAGATATAATTATAAGTTATATGGAGATGTAGAAGGATCCTTGAATTATAAAATCGTTATGGTAAGACAACATGAGTCTCTTGTAGATCCACAGTATGGTACTATTTTTCGAAAAATTGATGACAATGGTATTATGCAGGATAAAATAATAGGTAAAGATGGGGAGCTATTTAAAGACATTGATTTTTATCATAGTGATTCAAAGAATAATCATATTTTTCCACATGAGCATTGGTATAATCATAAAGTACCTGATAAGATTGAGCCAAGATCTAGTTCTAATAAGTTAGTATGGGAAAAGGAATTAAAGAGGAAAAAGTGAAAGGATGGAAATGATGAATGCATTGAATGTATATGGCATAAATAAAGATTATTGTTTTAATATCTTAAAAAACGAGAAAGAGTTGAGTGGAAAAATTAAATATTGTAATTTAAAATTTATATTTGAAAAAGATTGTGAAACAGAAATAAAAGATGATAGTTTTAATCTTTATATAGGATATATGATGTTATCATTTTCTGTTACTTCTAAAAAGGCCAAAAGGTTTAGTGGTTTTAATAGTTATAAAAAATGGATCAATAAAAATTTAGAACTTCCTGTATCAGTGAAAGGAGAATTATATCTTAATGATGAATTAGAAAATCAAAGTGAAAAATATATCAAATATTGGTCCACATATTTTGATAAAGTAAAAAACATAATATGCATTGGCGATTATCATCAAAAAGAAAATGATGTAGCAGTAGAATTTTGTGCTAATATTATTGCAGTATTAGAAGAGGGAAAATATTTAAAAACAATATGGATAAAAAATATTGAATTTGAAGGTGAACCGATGAAAGGAATTTTTCGATTTATGGAAACAACTCCAAGCGATAATAGAATGTGTGCATACTATAATGCAATGGTGAAAGAATTTTGGGAGAAGCAATCTATTTCTACTTTAGAAATCGTTATTAGACTGGGCTGCGAAGTAGAGTTTAAATATAAAGGATTATTATATGGAATTTATCCTGATAATCAGGTTTTCTTAGTTTGTTCTAAGATAGATTTAGAGATGGGTTTTGATACTAGTAGAGAATTAATTATGTATTCTATGATAGACGGAAAGTATTTGATAGATATAATGGATGAGCTAAAATTTGAGCATTTATATGGATAGATTATAACCGATTAGACAGAAAAAATAAGGATATGATAAAGTAAAAAGAAAGGAATAATAAAATATGGAGGATATTAGTCAATTTATTGATGGAGAACAGGACTCAAAAAACGATAGGGTAGAGGCATATTGTGATGCTATGATTAAAATATTGAAAGAAGAGCATACAATAGCATCTTTGGAAATTGTTTGCGAGATGGGATATAGAGTAGAATTTGATTACAAAAGTGTGCTATACCAAATTTATCCTAATAAGGATCAGTTTTTACTGGTTTGTCCTTCGTTAAAATCACAGGTACAATTTGAACTTATGAGAATTTTGATTATGTATGCATTGATAGATGGAAATCATTTTATAGATATATGGGATGAGATAGAAATTAAAAATGTATATAGTATGATTTAAAATGTAATTTTAATTATTTGGTTTTTGCTATAAAAATATGTCAGAAAAAATCCGTGGAGTAATTTATTATTTGTTTATAATGCTATCTAAGGATTAAGCCAGTTTGTTGATTGGCTTTTCTTATATGTAAGGATTCCATCAAATGATTGATTAAAAAATGGAAAAAGGAGAAGAAATTAGTTATACTTATGATGTCTTAAATCGGTTGAGTATAGTTATTGGTGGAAATGTAACAACTTATAATTATGATAAAGTAGCAAGTCCATCATCATTTGGTGGAATGAGTAAAGTAGATGCATCTGGATATCAAAATTATTGGAATCAAGTAAAACATGGAGTGTCTGTAGAACAGAGATATAATTTGCAGAAGTTTGGGGCTATAGATACTGTAAATACGATTGGGAATTTGAAGCTGTACAATGGTTTACGAAATGTAGAGGTCGATTCATTATCATTGACTCGAAGTTTAGGTTATGATATTTCTGGTGTCAAAAAATTGTTAACATTGGATATGAGAGATTTAACAATAAAGGAGAAGAAATATCTGGAGCATATTGAAAGTGAAGGAACTAATTCAAACGGCAAGGGGACTCTGAGTATTCCAATAGAAGAAGTTCAAAGATTAGTTAATGAATATTCTGGAAAAGGTAAGGTTATACAGAATAATAGAGAAAGAGTAGATTTCGGTACAGTCATAGGCAAATACAAAAGCAAGGATGGAAAGGTGGTATTAGATACAACAGTTGGAATAGTACATTATTCAAAAGATGGAGCACATATTGTACCAGCTAGGCCAAATAAGTAAAAGTATGAAAAAAATAAATACTTTATTAAAACTGCATCATCAAATTTATTATTTAAAAGAAATAAATAGAAAATAGAATTTAAAATTGAGATGAAACGAAAGGAATTAGTATGAATAATCAAAAAATAAACAAACATTATACTTTAAAAGCAAGCAATAATGAAATTTGTTATGAAGGAAGTGTATTTTATAACATTACTGGAATTAATTTTCAGTCAAGGTTGTCACGGTTTTTTGTGGGAGATTTTGGAATGTATATTGGACGTTATAGATTATATTTTTCAGTTATGACACGAAAAGCTATGGGTTTTGGTGGCTCTATTGATAGTGATACATGGATTAAGAGAAATTTAAAATTTCCAAGGTCATTTAAAGGAGCACTATATCTTGAAAATGATTTGTATCATGGTAACGAATCGTATGTAGAAGATTGGTCAACTTATGTTGATAAAGAACAGAATATGATATGTATTGGAGATGATAATGCAAACGAGAATGATGTAGCAGTAGAATTTTGTACAGATACGGTTGCCGTATTAGAAGACGGAAAATATTTAAAAGCAATATGGATGAAAAATATTGATTTTGAAGGAAAAAAGAAGGTAGATATGAGTAATGGAGAAATAGTGAAATGTGGTTCTGTAGAATCAATTAGTACTCCATTTGGGGATATACATGTAAGATTAAATGGAAATATTATAAATTTTAATTGCCGTGAGAAAATAGTGCATTATTTATGTTTTGAAGATGAGTTGCATGTGAAAACATTTTTAATTGATATTGATACAATTGATATGAAACCAGAGGATGCTATTTTTTGTGGATTTGATGAAATGCGTGCTACCTCTGAAAGAGAGTCTGGAGAACGTACAGATGTGTTATTTGTTTATGATGACAATTATTATTTAGGATTGTACTGTTATAATCCAGAAACTTATGATGGAGAAGAAGACTATTCATATGATGTCGAAAAATCAAGTTTACCGACAGATGGACGTGGATTTACTTATTATGTAGAAAGAAATCCTAAAGATTATAGTGATGATGAGTTTTATAGATCAAAAGTGATAACATTAGCAGTATGTTGGTTAAAAAATTTTACTCATGCGTATGATGTTATAGATGATTTGTTGAATACAGAAATATTTAATTGGAGTCCAAATGTGATAGAAAAGCAAAATTAAGGAAAAAATGTGAATACACAGTTTGGAGCAGTTGGCGATCCTGCTATGGAAGGTGCTAAGATTCCAGAAGGATTTGAACAATTTGTCATTGGTGAATAATTTGAAATAAAAGTTAGGTCAATCAATTGGTTGGCTTTTCTTTTATGTAAATATTTTGAAATTGGTAATTAAAAAAATTGAAAAAGGAGAAGAAATCAGTTATACTTATGATGTCTTAAATCGATTGAGTACGATTACTGATGGTTTAGAAAATATAACTATGTATAGTTATGATAAAGTAGGAAATCGAATTCAGGAAGTAGGAGCTACAACAAAGGATTATACATATGATTTTAATGATCGTTTGTTAAGTGTGTCTGAGACAGAGGGAGAAGTTGTTCATACGACTCAATATACATATGACAATAATGGAAATCAGTTAACTGAAACTGTTGATTCTATTTTGAAGCAAAGTAATACATATAATGATCATAATGAGTTAGTGAAGTCTATTGTAGATGGTGTAGAGACTCAATATGTTTATAATGGAGAAGGAAAACGAATTCAAAAGAAAAATGGGGATTCAGTTATCAAATATGTATATGAAGGAATGAATGTCATTTTAGAATTAGATTCAAATAACAATGAATTAGCGCACAATCAATATGGGTTATCTTTGGTTTCAAGAGATACTGGAAGTAAGGATTATTATTTATATAATGGTCATGGAGATACGGTATCAATTGTGGATTCTTCGAATGAAATATTGAATACTTATGTGTATGATGAATGGGGTAAGGTAAAAGAGAAAATAGGATCGGTTGA
>CAJTLA010000067.1 GCA_910576985.1 uncultured Bacilli bacterium | reverse complement strand
ATAAAATCTAGTTGGATTTCGATATAATGATACAACCTATTATTATTTAAAAAATGCACAGGAAGACATTATCGGAATATTAGATTCTGATTACAATGTAGTAGCAAATTATCAGTATGATGCATGGGGAAGAATCATTTCTATTACAGATTCGAATGGAGTAGAAATTACAGATACAGAGCATATTGCTTACAAGAGTCCATTTAGATACAGAAGTTACTATTATGATTTTGAAACAGGATATTATTATTTGAATTCTAGGTATTATGATCCTAATTGGGGTAGATTCTTGAATGCGGATGGAATAATAGGAGCAAATGATGATACAATTAGCCATAATTTATTTGCTTATGTAAGTAATTCCCCAATCAATATGGGAGATTTTGATGGAAATGTTGCAGGTTTAATGGTTGCAACGTCTGGAGCTTTGGCAGCAGGAACAATATCTGCATTAGGAGGTTTTGCTGTGGGAGGACTTGCAATTGCATTTCTAGTAGGGGAAGCGAAAAAGGAAAAAGCGAAGGCACAAGCTTCTGTGAAGTCAAAAACCAAAACTGAGGTTAAATCAAAATCAGTTGTGTATAAAAAGGCTGAAACAAGAATATATAGAGGTGGAACTTCAAATCGTGCATTAACTCCTAGGATAAGTGATTCCCAAACAGGATTGTCATTCCATAATTATCCAAATCAAGGAAATCAAAAATATACTGTTACAACAGTAGAAAAAATTAATTCAACAGGCGTTTTAGTTGCATTACCTAAGCTTACAGATCCAAATCATTATCATGTTATTCCAGCAGGATTGAATAAAAAGGATCAAATGCAAAAATTATCGGTTTGGATAAATACCCGAGAAAATGCAGATATAGCTCCACATCCATATACTTCAATTTTAAAAAGTATTTCATGGGTTGAAAAGCATTAAAAGATGGAGGTCTATATGAAAGAACAAAATTTATTAGAGCAAATAAATGAATTATATATACAAAAATATTGGATAAATAATTCAGAAATAAAGAAAATAGATGAATTAGAAAATCAATTATGGAATCAGTATTACAGTTTAACAGGTAGAAAACATTTGCATCACTTATTTCATGATATATATAATTTACGTGATTCAATTAAGGATCAAAGAATTGCTGA
Source organism: uncultured Bacilli bacterium (assembly GCA_910576985.1). Taxonomy (GTDB): domain Bacteria; phylum Bacillota_I; class Bacilli_A; order RF39; family UBA660; genus MGBC102946. The sequence goes on along the minus strand of CAJTLA010000067.1, from coordinate 4,222 downwards.
AATAGCAAATGATGATCAGTATGATAATTTGTATTTTGCTGATCCATTCCAAAGCTGTCATAAAGATTACTGGGATTATGCTGCACAAGTAATTATAAAACGTGGTTATCCTAAAATAGATAACGTTATACCAGAATTGTTTATTTGGTTACAAGATATTAATTGGCCCGGGAGTTATGAAATATATAAATTTCTTTGTTCATTGCCTAAAGAAGCTATTTTAAAACATTTTGAGAATACAGTAAACATGGCTTGTATAGATCATGATGAAGGTTGGCTATATTATCTTCAACAAATCATGTATCATTTTAAATTTGTAGAACGAGATTTTAAAAATAAAAAATTATTTGAGATATTAAATCAAAAAATAGACTATTAGTGGTTGATTTTTGAATCACAGATAAAGGTAAAAATAAAATTATAGTTTTGCTTAAATTTTTATGTAACAGATTAAAATTTAGTGGGATTCTAATTATTATATAATTTAATTGCGAATGATCAGATTGTTCATGAATATGTGGAGATTAATGGAGTTAAGTTAAATATTCACAAAGATTATTATAAAAAGTACTAGCATTTGCACAATCCAGCACGAGCCCAATTGTATTTTAATCCAGAGGCAGAAAAGGTATCAAAAGAAACTGCAAGAGGATTAGAGGAATTATTGATTCTTCAATGTGAAACATTGAAACCTGGAATTTTACAATACAATCAAATACATGGAGTTTCTTTGAAAAATCCAAATCGTACTACATATATGAAGTTAGCCCAAACTTAGGCATCTGAAAATTTGATAGAATGTGGGCCTAAGTAGTATTACATTTAAATAGATAGAAAAGAGGAAAAAATATGGGAGCATGGGGAACAGGAATATACCAAGATGATGTAACTTGTGATGTAAAAGACGATTATTTAGACCGATTAAGAGTAGGAATGACAAATGAAAAAACAACAGAAGAAGTAATATAATATAATATAATATGGATTTAATTGAAGATGAAGATGATGAACCATTATTTTGGTTTGCACTAGCAGATACCCAGTGGAAATATGGAAGACTGTTAGATGAAGTAAAAAAGGAAGCATTAAAACATATTGAATTGGGAAAAAACTTATTAAGATGGAAAGAAGAAAATCCGAAACAATATTCTAAAAGAAAAAAAGTATTAGAAGAATTGAAGAAAAAACTGGAAAGTCCACAGCCACCAGAAAAGAAGGTTTCAAAATTAAAGTTTGGTAGATCAAAATGGAATGTTGGAGATGTACTATTATATCAAATCAAAAACAATGAAGCATTAAAAGAGAATAAATGGTATGGAAAATATGTGGTATTTCGAGTTGTTGAAATTATAAAAGATGGAGTAGGAAGTTTACCCAGGGATAAATATTATAATGAGGAAAGTGTATTGGCCTTTTATAATTGGGTTGGGAATGAACCATTTGATATTAATAGGATTGACCAATTAGAATTTGTTTTATCTTGGGCGACACATTATAAAAATGCGAAACATCATATGATGTCATTATTTGAACGTGATGAAAAGGGAATACCAATGGAAGTGATTGGTACCAAAGAAAATTATAAGCATCCATTTGACTATGAAATTACAGGTGCTGGAATGGGAATATTAGATATTCGATTTATGGATCAACATGCTATTGAGGGATTAGAAAAAGCAGAGGCAGATCATATTTTAATTGATGAAACAAAATAAAGAAATGACTTTTTTAATTTTGCAAAGTTTGAAACTACTAGTATTAACAATTAAATAATTGATACTGGTAGTTTTTTGTTATCATAATTTCATGAAACAAGAAAATCATGATATACTATATACGTGATGAGAATCAAAATCTAGTTGGATTTCGGTATAATGATACAACCTATTATTATTTAAAAAATGCACAGGAAGACATTATTGGAATATTAGATTCTGATTATAATGTAGTAGCAAATTCCATATATGAAGCATAGAGAAGAATATAAGCCATTTTAAAATAAATATTCAGTAAGAAAGTCAACTGTGAAAAATTGACTCTCTTGTTTTTTCAACCAACTTTCCTGCTTAAGCATATTGCTCAACTCCTACTTATATGATAACATAAAAATGGTGATAATAATGAATCAGAACCCATTTGAACAAATACTAGAAACTTGTAAATTTGTATTAGAAAATGCAAAACATGTTAAAATTGATGAAAAACAAATCAACAAATTCATAGCACAAATAAAAGACCAAACAACAGAACATTGGCTCTCATCAAATCCATGTGAAATATTAGACTTAAAAATAGACGAACTTGTACACTTTTTAATCATCTTAGGATCTATTAATTATTCCTTCTGGGGAGAACCCAAATGGACCATAGAAACAGATAGAGGAGCAATGGATGGAGCTTTTGCCCAAATCTATGTACTTATGAAACTAAGAACACAAAAGGGGCACCTAAATTTTGAAAATATTACATTTGAAGAATTTAAAAAAGCATACCAAGGAAACGTAGAAATTCCATTTTTAAAAAAACGATATGAGACAGTAAAACAAATAAGTAAAATCATTAACTCCAAAATGAATGGAAACTTTTATCAATTTATAAAAGATATCAAAACAGATCAAGAACTATTAGAGATCATTACCACATACTTTCCAAGCTTTGAAGACAAAAGAACCTATCACAACAAAACCATCTATTTTTATAAACTAGCACAACTAGCAACATCAGACATTTTACAAATCAGAGAACAACAAGAAAAAATGAAAACAGATTATTCTAACCTTGTAGGATGTGCAGACTATAAAATCCCCCAAGTATTAAGAGAGCTTGGAATTTTAATCTATGATCAAGAACTATCTAACATAGTTGATCAAAAACAAACAATAGAAGAAAATTCAATCTATGAAATTGAAATTAGAGCAAGTATGATTGTAGCCATCAACAAAATAAAACAAAAAACCAATAGAAAAGCCATTGAAATCAATGATCTCATTTGGTCATTTGGTCAAAACAAAAACAAAAATTGGCGACCATATCATCTTACAAGAACGACTTCCTATTAACAAACCAGAAAATAGGATTGAAAAAACAAAAAACATCGTTTATAATAATAATTGGGAATAGGAGAATCAAGTATGAAAAAAACAAGTGGATTCACATTAGCAGAACTATTAGGTGTCATCACCATACTAGGACTACTCGCACTTCTAATCATACCAGCAATTGATAAAGCCGTTAAAAATAGTAACGAAACCTTATATCAATCCCAATTAGCCACAATTATTGAAAGTGCGAAATCTTGGTCAGCTGACCACATTACAGAACTACCAGTCAACGGAGGAAGTATTAATGTTACATTAGATACATTAAAAACAGGGGGATATATATCAATTGATATTGAAAACCCAAAAACAAAAAAACCATTTGATGGAAACTTGAACATCAAAATCACAGAAAAAAACAGTCAATATCAATATACAGTATTGGACTAAATAGGGGGAAACCATGAACACACAAAAAACAGTAGAATTATGCACAAAAATAGAACAATATTCTGTTTTTAGCACCGATAAAATTGCCAATATATTAGCGAGTTTAATATCAGATTATGAAGGAATACCATATCACAATCAAACAATATGGCATGACACATTCGTAGAAGATAAAGAGGGAAACTCAATAAGAATTCAGAATTATTCAGTAGCTATTTTACCAATAGAACAAACAAAATCTCATTACTCAGATGATGATCTCATAGAACAAAGTGATATATTCATATTACAAAAAGACAAACAACCAACCATTAGATTTTACTGTAGTTTCGGTTGTACTATATATCCAGCCATTGAACTAAAAAGATTTTCTTACCTAGAAGAATTTATAGAACAACTTATTGCATATAAAATGAAACACCAAACATACTGCATCCCAGAAGAAGTAATAGAAGAAATCAAACAGCAATTTTTACAACAGAGAATTGAGCAAATCAAATTAAACTATACCAAAAGAGAACTACAAGAACTAGAAGAAAGTAGAAAAAAATTAGAACAAAAAAAAGCAGCACGACAATACCAATTACAAAAACTTTTAAACACAAAAAAATAAAAGATCAAACTTTTATTTCAGACTGTTGACAAATAAATAATGCCAAAAGTCTTTAAATTTGAAATGAAATGTATTATAATAGAAATGTAAGAACGACCTTATATTACCAAAAAATGGTCAT
>CAJTLA010000066.1 GCA_910576985.1 uncultured Bacilli bacterium | reverse complement strand
ATAGAAGCAATTTTCTTTTTTACTGTTTTTTGAAACTATATTGTTATATTAAATTTTTTCTATAGCTGAGTAGTAACAGAACCTTGTTACAACCCAAAAACCAAATTATCACATCAAAAAAATAAAGAAAACAACTCCTTTATTTTTTCGCATCATACTTCTTACGTTCATTTGTATTTAAAATTTTCTTACGAATTCTAAAAGAAACTGGTGTGACTTCTACTAACTCATCACTATTAATATAATCCAAACAAGTCTCTAAAGACATCAATCTTGGTCTTTTTAAAACAACCGTATGATCACTTCCAGAAGCACGAGTATTTGTTAATTTTTTTCCTTTCACAACGTTAACAGCCAAATCATTATCATGAGAATTTTCTCCTACTACCATACCCTCATAAACATCAGCACCTGGCTCAATAAACATAACACCACGATCTTCTAATTGACCCAAAGCATAAGCCGTCGCTTTCCCATTTTCCATAGAAACAAGTACACCAAGCTTACGCTCACCAACTCCACTTCCTGCCATTTTACGATATTCTTTAAATGTATGATTCAACATCCCATAACCCTTAGTCATAGTCATAAACTCTGTCATAAAACCAATTAAACCTCGAGAAGGAACCGTATAATTAAGTCTTACTTGTCCATCATTATTTTGCATGTTTTCCATAGCACCTTCACGATTCCCCAAAGCCTCAATTACACTTCCAACATACTCCTCAGGAACATCAGCCTGAACATCTTCATAAGGCTCACATTTCACCCCATCTATTTCTTTTACAATAACCTCAGGCTTAGAAACTTGTAACTCAAACCCTTCTCTTCTCATATTTTCAATCAAAATAGATAAATGTAGCTCCCCACGTCCTGAAACAATAAAAGACTCACTATCATTTGGTTCTACTTTTAAACTCACATCTTTTTCTGTTTCCTTCATCAAACGTTCTTCAATCTTACGAGCAGTTAAAATTTTTCCTTCTCTTCCACAAAACGGAGAAGTATTCACACCAAACGTCATTCGTAATGTTGGCTCATCCACACGAAGCAAAGGCAAAGCTTCTTCCTTTCCTACTGTACAAACAGTCTCTCCAACCTCAATATCAGGTAATCCAGCAATTGCTACAATATCTCCAGCTTTTGCCTCTGTAACCTCAACTCGTTTTAATCCCATATAACCAAACATCTTTTGAATGCGAAATTGCTTCACACTTCCATCAACACGCACACAAGATACCATTTCATTCACTTTCATTTTCCCACGTTTTACACGTCCAATACCAATTCTTCCAACAAAATCATTATAATCCAATAAAGCTGGCTGAAATTGTAATCCACCTTCTAAATCCACATCTGGAGCAGGAATATCATTGATAATCATGTCTAAAACAGGATCCATCGTATGCTCTTGTGTAGAAGGATCTGGATCTAAACTAGAAGTTCCTGCAAGCCCAGAAGCGTAAACAACCGGAAACTCTAACTGCTCCAAATCAGCCCCTAATTCAATAAACAAATCTAATACCTCATCAACAACCTCTTTAGGACGAGCAGATTCTTTATCAATTTTATTGACAACTACAACTGGAGTAACACCAGCTTCTAGTGCTTTTTTTAATACAAAACGAGTTTGTGGCATCGTTCCTTCATACGCATCAACAACAAGCAAAACACCATCTACCATATTCATAATACGCTCTACTTCTCCACCAAAATCAGCATGGCCTGGAGTATCCAAAATATTAATACGGCATCCCTTATAATTTAAAGCAGTTGTCTTCGCCAAAATAGTAATTCCTCTTTCTTGTTCTATTGCATTAGAATCCATTGACAAAACTTCTTCATTATCACGAAACGTTCCTGACATTTTTAATAATTGATCGACCAAAGTTGTTTTCCCATGGTCAACGTGTGCGATGATCGCAATATTTCTAATATTCATAAATACACTTCCCTTTTTTCATAACTGCCGTATTATACCACACTTTCCATTTACTTGTAAAGACCATATTCCTAACAAAATCAAACTCATAGCCACCCTCGAAATCAATCAAAAACAACTTCATCAATAAAATGAAAACAGCAAAAAAATATACTTTCCAACAATTCCGAATCCACAAAAAATTATATTTATGATAAAATAGAAAAAGAATGGATGATATTTATGAAAAACACAATTACAATCTATATTGAAAACAAAGATGATTACACATGTCCTTATAACAAACAAAAACTAAACTCCGATCTTCTTTCATATATTTTAGATGAAAACAAAGGAATTCCTTTAAAAAATAAAATAGACATAGAAGTACATAGCCCCCACCCATTTCATCAAAATGAAAAAAATAATTTTATCCATATCTTAAGATCAAACCTAGGAGAAGATATCAAAGAAAACTATCTAGAAATGAAACTCACTTATATCAAAGCAATCATTCTATTTTTATTCGGACTTTTATTCGTACTTCTTTCCAATATCAACTATCAAATCATCCAAGAAATTTTACTCATCATCGGTTGGGTAGGAATTTGGGAATCGTGTTATATCTTTCTGTTTGATCGAATGCATACAAGAATCAAAATCAAAAAATTTAAAAAATTAGTAAACGCAAAGGTGAAATTTTATGAAAAAAAATAAAATATTTTTATTACTTCTTTCTCTATTCTTGTTTTTACCACAAGTACACGCAGAAAAAATAACAGTAACACTTGACAAATGCGTAGACGGTGACACTGCCAAATTCAAACAAAACAACAAAACCATCACAGCAAGATTTCTAGCAATCGATACACCAGAAACAAAACACCCCAAAAAAGGAGAAGAACCATGGGGAAAAGAAGCCAGCAACTTTACTTGTACACAACTGAAAAAAGCAAAGAAAATAGAAATTGAATACGATGGAAATAAATTAGACAAATACGATCGACACCTAGTATGGGTATTCACAGATGACTTACTATTGCAAGACGAAATCATCAAAAAAGGATACGCAAAAGTCGCCTACCTTTATGATGACTACAAATATACCACAATACTACAAGACCACGAAAAAATAGCCAAAAAAGAAAAACTAGGAATTTGGGGAGAATATTCTATAAACTATCTCTATATAGTACTTCCAATCATTTTCATCATCTTCATCTACCTATTAGGAACAAAAAAAACAAGAAAAAAAATACAAAACAAAATCAAAAAAAGAGTCAAAAAAGAAATACAAAATCGATTATAAATTATAATCTTTGTAAATCATTTTTCGCTCTTTTTTATTTTCTTTAATCCATCGCTTATAACTACTAGAAGAAGGCTGATACGCAAAAAAATCATAATATCCACTTTGCTTTACATTAATACTAATAATAAAATCATAAATATTTTTATTCAAATCTTGATAAACACATAAAATACGAATATGATCTTCAGTCACAATCCCATCTTCTTCTATAATATGATTCACCAATTTTGTTTGCATCTTTTTTTCTTCCAAAGAAGCAACATCAAAAGTAGTAAACAACTTTTGATTTTTTTCTTTATTACTCTGTTGTGAACCATGAATCTGTTTTCCAACCAACAAATTATAAAATTTAATATTAGTAGCAACTCCATATCCAATATTTCGTATTAATAAATTAATATTTAAATTACTTTGTTCTTCTAATTGATCAATCTTTTCAATATCAATATATTCATTTAATGCTCTATAATTTCTACCAATTGCAATCAAATAATAAGCATATGGATCAATTTTATCCACTGATTCCACCTTATCCAAAACCAAATAAGGTCTATGTTTCTCCATATTTTCATATTTAATTCGATTACTAACTGTATGGATCGTTACAAATACAGTAATCAATAAAGACAATACTGGAAATAATACATTCAACCAAAACTCCAACATATATTCACCTACTTTATATAATATTTTAAAATATAATCCATTGTAATTTTAATATCTGGAAACACTTCAATCGCTTCTAACTGTTCTCTTGAAAACCAACCAATTCCAAGACTTTCTTCAAAATTCAAAACAACATCTTGATCATGATGTGGAATTGCAGCATAAATAATATCAATATGCATATCTTCTTCTCTTCTGTTACACTGAATTCCAAGAGGCCGAATAAAATCATCCTCCCTAGGAAAACGTTCACCAAGTAATTTCACCTTTAAACCAGTTTCTTCATAAACTTCTCGAATCGCTGTTTCCTCTGGCGTTTCATTACTTTCTATATGACCACCAGGCTGTACCCATTTATGTAATTTCTTATGAAAAACAAGTAAAATTTTTTTTGTTTTAGGATCCACCACAAAAGTGGAAGCGCAAAAATGTCTCTTCATATTCCATTCCTTTCAATCACTACTTTAATAATAACAAAAAAAAAGAACAAAGTCTATTTCGTTCTTTTTAAAAACACCTTATTGTCATAAGTTAACAGTTTCATTTCCTATTCGTATATCATTTCTTCACTTTCCTTTATCCAAAAATTCAAAGTTATGTTGCTCCGCAACTACCCAGGCACTACCACCCGGAACGAGCCAGAAATGGTCGCATTACCACCATCAAAGCAGAACACTCCTGCACTCGCCGCACTGTCATAGCTACCGCCACGATAGAACCACGGGAAACTCGAATAGGCAAAGTGGGCGTAATCTAAGTACCATTTACTCGTCTCACTTAGCGCATGTCCATAACAAATTCCTCCATTACATGCTGTTGTTGCTGTACTGCTTGTATAATTATCATAATATTTACTTGCTGGCAAACTATCAAATCCACTACTTCCTATTGTACTGTCATACACTCCCATTACATATTCATTTGCTCCTCCACTCATGTCATATATTCCATATATAGTTCCTGTTGTACTCGCCCCTGTTCCTCCTGTACTCTTCTCATATGTGTATGCACATGAACTACTTCTTGCGGTACTTGGCGCTCCTGCGCTACACCCTGTTAACGTATTACTATTATACCAATAATTATTTATGTATACTTCCTTATTTGCTCCACTATAATTACTATTTCCATATTTTCCATATTTACTTTGACTTAGATATGCTACTGCTCCCCATTCACTATTCTTCATCATATGCACATCTGCACTTGTACTTATTCCATAACTATTTCCTGAGGCGCTGAACTTCTGCGCTGTTGCAAACTGCTTACTTACACCCTGGCCTCTTAATGAACTTAAGTTCGGTTTTATTGTTGGCGTTGTTGCGTCTCCTGTCGTTTCAAATTTTCCTACCCAAAACCCTGCTAACTGTGTACTTCCAAATGTAAATGCTGGATGTATCTTATAATTACTACTTGGACTTGTCTTGCTTGTTGCTATAAAGTTTATATTGATCTGACCTGGTTGAGCTTTTTCCCCTCCTGCATAACTTTCTCCTAGATTTGTATACTGATATTCATATCTTGGGATCCATACAAAGTATGCATTTATCGCACTCTCTGGTATTGTTGTTCCGACAGACACATTTCTGTAACTACTTGTTACACTTGCTGCATTTGCCCACATTCTACTATTATAATCATACCATTGATTTGACCCTGAGCCATTTTCACTATCTGCTTTTATCCACGCACTTCCATTCCATTTAATTGGTACTAATCCTGTCGCCAAACTTGGTTTATTTGCCCCTGTT
>CAJTLA010000065.1 GCA_910576985.1 uncultured Bacilli bacterium | reverse complement strand
ATTTTTTGAGTTTATCTTTTATTTTTCTTGGAAATAAACTAATTTTTGATTTTTCCTCTTTCTAGTTTATTTAATAATTCTTTTCATTTTTTTCTGATTGTATAGATATTCTTCTATATGAATCTGATGACCATAATCATTGACTTCATCAACTTCTTCTAAACTATTATACATTCTCATAAATATTATGTTGAATGGGGCATATAAGCTACCTGAATTACGAAACCTTACTTGTATATGATTTTTAGAATGAAAATCTTCATCATAACCATATCTATATGATTGTGTATAAAAATCTATTCTAATTGACTCTTCTTCTTTTTTTATTTTTAAAATATTAGCTACTTCATGAGCAGTTTCATCAGAATACCAAGTTATGGCTTTATCATTTTTATCAAATAATTCATTGTAATTGGAACAGTTATATAATCGATATCTATCGACTTCTTCTATTGTTCTCTTTCTGCTTCCATGATATTTTCTTCTTTCTCTATCAGCACCAATATGAAAGGGAACCGCATCTTTTCTATCAAATATATTTATGTTTTCTAGATCTAAAAACAGGTTTTCAAATAATTTATATATACCATAATTTTCTTTTGTAATCATAAAAGAGTCATGATTATAATCGCTATCATAATTTTTACCTTTACTATAAATTGACCAATATAAATCTCCATTTCCTCCAAATGTAAATGCAAGATATTTTTCGCTTTCTTTTAAAACTACATTTAATCCAAATGCACTTTTTTCTTTAATAATTTTCATTTAGAACCTCCAATTTATTTATATCATGAATTTCAATTTTTGTTGCTTATTGACTAAATGATGCTTAAAGATTTAAAAATAAAAAAAGCCCATAAAATATATGAGCCATTTTCTAACGTTTTGAGAATTGTGGTGCACGACGTGCTGCTTTTAATCCTGGTTTTTTTCTTTCTTTTACTCTTGAATCTCTTGTAATGAATCCAGCTCTTTTTAATATTTTTCTATAGCTTTCTTCATTACCTTCGTTTGGTGCATCATATTCTAATAGTGCTCTTGCAATTCCTAAACGGATTGCTCCTGTTGCTCCAGTAAATCCTCCACCGTTTACTTTTACTTCAATATCAAATGTATTTTCATTATTTGTTGCAACTAATGGTTGCATTAAATCCATAACATTAGTTTCATATGGGAAAAATTCTCTAACATCTCTTCCGTTTACAGTAATTTTTCCGCTTCCTGGTGTCATTCTAACTTGTGCGATAGATGATTTTCTTCTTCCTGTTCCTGAATAAACTTTTGCCATTTACAACCCTCCTTAGTTTAATTTCATCTCTACTGGCTTTTGTGCCATATGTGGATGATTTTCTCCTTCATAAACAAATAATTTTCTATACATTTGACGTCCTAATCTTCCTTTTGGAAGCATTCCTTTTACGGCTCTTTCTACCATTTCTACAGGATATTTTTCTTTCATTTCTCTAGCTGTTCTTTCTCTTAATCCTCCAGTATAACCACTATGGTTATAATAAATTTTTCCATCTAATTTGTTTCCTGTTAGATTTACTTTTTTCGCGTTGATCACAATTACAAAGTCACCACAGTCTACATGTGGAGTGTAAGTTGTTTTATGTTTTCCACGAAGTACATGTGCGACTTTAGTTGCAACTCTACCAAGGTTTTGTCCTTCTGCATCGATTACATACCAGTTGCGAACGATGTCTTCTTTTTTTTGCATGTATGAATTTTTCATCATAAATATTTCCCTTTCTTTTATATTTTATACCGAATGGATTGTCCCAAGATCCATCTGGAAAAGATTTAAATGTACCAATTAAGATTGTACTAAAGAAACTGATTTTTGTCAATTCAATTATATGTTTTTTTGCTTTTTTTATGACGTTTTTTAATTATAATAGACATCTTTTAAATACAAACCACAAGATGGGGCTGTGATTCCTGCTTGGGTTCTATCTTTGGCTTCTAATATATCCATGATATCTGCACTTTTTCGTTTTCCTTCTCCAATTTCAATTAGTGTTCCAACCATGTTTCTTACTTGGTATCTTAAAAATCCTGTCCCAACAAACACAAGTGTAATATGGTTGACATCTTTTAGATCTCGTATGAGGTTTGTTTGCACTAATTTTCTCACACAGTCATCATTTCCCTTTTTGGTAAATGAGCGAAAGTCATGAGTCCCTTCTAAGTATTTTAAAGCTCTTTCTATTTCAACAACATCAAGTCGTTTGTTCCACTGACAAACATAGTCTTTTTGGATAGGATTATATTCTCCCATATTCAGTTCATAAATGTATTCTTTGGCTCTAACATCGAAACGTGCATGGAAGGAGTTTTTAACGGTCTCTACTCTTTTTATATAAATATCTTTTGGAAGTAATCCGTTTAAGGAGTGTTTTAATCGTTCTACTTCAATTTCATTTTCTAAATCAAAATGTGCTTTTTGGTTTAAAGCATGTACTCCTGCGTCTGTTCTTCCTGATGCATGAATAGAAATGTCTTTGTTCCCTGCTATTTTTTTTAGTGCTTTTTCAATTTCATCTTGTACTGTTTTTCCGTGTTCTTGTGTTTGATATCCTTGATATTTGGAACCATCATAAGAAAATGTTATTAGATATCGCATGTAAAAGCCTCCTCGTAAATATAGTTAAGATATTTTTAACTACATTTTCTATATTTAGATTTTTGTTAAGAGATATCTATAAACTCATTATTGTTTAGAATCTATATTATAATGTTTGTATGGATTCGAATTTTTTCTGTATTCGACTCTTTGTAAAGGGTATTTTATATTAAAATTAATAATGTGATAAAGGGCATGATTACCATATAACAGTCGAACCAATTCCAATGATTTATTGATTGATTCGGTTTTGTTATTTTTAAGTTTTCTGTTTTTTTGGAAATTCTTGAAAGTGATAATGATAATATTTCTTCTGGTTGGTTGTTTCCTCTACTGATACTTGATTTTAAAATTTGTTTTTTTTCTTCTTTTATATCTTCTAAAAAATAGATATTTGAAGTGATTTGTGATGCTAATTGTAATGTATTAATTTGAAATTTTTTTAGTGGAGATAATATTTGGTCTAATGCTTTTATAATTTGTATTCTTTTTGTTGTCATTGTTAACATGATAAAGTAACTAAGCATTAAAGTAAATCTTATGATAATTCTTACAATATTGGTTATTGGGGTTTGAAATAATAGATTCGTTGTGATTAAAAATATTGTAATTGGAATCCATATTTTCATATTTTGTATGTAAGTTTTCATTGGAATATTGGTAAGTAACGTTAATAATATTGTGAGAATGGTTAATAGAGCATAAAATTCGATAGTTGTGTTTGAAAAACTAATAAAAATCAATAAGGTGATACTAATGAGTTTTGCGAGTGGGTTCATGGAATGGATTTTAGATTCTGATAGGTAATATTTACACATGGCGATATATGTCTTTAATCAAATCGTTAACATCGTCACGATATCCTAATTTGATTCCTTTTTGTTTTAAAACTAAGTCTGAGAATTCCATGATTGTTGGTTTTTTTAGTTGGTATTGTTCAAATTGCTCATTTCCGAATACTTCATATTTGTTTCCTTCTAATACCATTTTTCCTTTATGAAATACAAATAAATAATCAGCAATTTTATGGATCATATTGATATCATGTGTCACAATGATAATGGTTTTATGATATCTGTTTTTTAAAAGTTTTAGCATTTTTAAAAAACTGTTTTTACTGATACTATCTAAACCAATGGTAGGTTCATCAAAAATAAGAATTTTTGGGTTAAAAGCGAGTACTGAGGCTATTGCAACTTTTCTCATTTCTCCATTGCTTAGTTCTAATGGGTTTCTCTCTAGGTAAGAGTCATCTAATCCAACCATTTTTAAGGCATCACTAATTTGTTTGTCGATTTTATTTAGTTTGTAAGAGAATTGTTTTAGAGCGAACGCAATTTCTTTCTTGACTGTTGGTAGGAAAAATTGTTCTTTGGGATTTCCAAATACATATCCTATTTCAAAGCGAACATCATTTTTCAGTTTCTTTTGATGTTCTATTTTGTGTTCTCCTAGTTGGATGGTTCCCATGGTAGGAAGTAATAAAGCATCCATCAGTTCTAGAAATGTTGTTTTTCCACTGCCGATTGTTCCAATGATTCCATTAATTTTTCCTTGTTTTATGTTTAAAGTAACATCGTTTAATGCGATTTTTTCTAATTTTGTATTTTCTCTATAAGTGTAATACACTTCGTTATATTTTATTTCCATATTGTATTCACCATCTCATCCATGTCTAAAATCATATGGTCTAGTACTCCATAATACATTAAACGAATGCTTAAATCGGCCAAAAAAGGAAGTTCTAATCCTGCTTTTTTGATTGTTTTTTCTTCTTTTAAAATTTGTTCTTTTGGTCCATTTAGTATAATTGTTCCGTTTTGTAATAGTACAATATCATTTCCATAGAGACTTTCTTCTAGGTCATTTGTAAAATTTAAAATTGTGATTCCTTGTTGGTTTAATTGTGTTAATATGTTAAATATTTGTTTCTTTTTTCGTTCGTCTATTAGTGTAAATGCTTCATCTAATATGATGATTTGTGGTTTATTTCCTAGCACGTTTAAAAAGGATAATAGTTGTTTTTCTCCGCTGCTTAAATGTTGTTGATCTGCTTTTAATAAGTATTCTATTTCTAATTGCTGAGCAATTGTTTGTACGTATTTTGTGTATGAGATATCATGAAGTTCATCTGAGTATTGAGGAATAAATCCTATTTTTTTTTGAATTTGTTCTTTGTTTTTTTCTGAAACTAGAATACGATCTATCCTGATTTTATCATCTATTTTTATTTGTCCTAGTAGTATTTTTATGAGTGTTGTTTTTCCACAGCCAATTGGTCCTACCAATGTTGTAAAGCTTCCTTTTTTTAGAGTGAGTGATAATTCATGAAATAGTTCATTGTTATCTATAGAATTGTATTTATAAGTTAAATCCTCTATTTCAATCATATTTCTCACCGCCAAACTGCAATTATTATAATATAAAGTCATTATTTTTACAAGAAAAAAAGTAATAAATTTTGAAATAAATTGGTTATTATAATTGTATGAATTTTTGGAAAGAAAAGACTTTTCCTTTTAAAAAGCAAAAAAGGAATCTATCGATGATTCCTTTAGTTAATCTAGGAGAACTGTTCGGAAAGTGTTGGATGCTCCTGAGCTTCTTCCATCATTAAAACTGAATGCAAATATTCCTGCTCGTGATTGTTGAGCACCATTGTATCCACGTCGTACCCATGGATAAGCAGTATAAAGTTTATTGCTGTAATTATCTCCATACCAATTATTGGTTTCTCCCATAGCATGTCCATAGCATATTCCATCACAAGCTGTTGATAAATTAATATTTATATAATTATCATAATATTTACTATTCGGTAAACTACTAAATCCACTGTGACCTATCATACTATTATATACTCCCATTACATTTTCATCTGAACAGCCATTCATATCATATATTCCATATATTGTTCCTGTTGTACTTGCTCCTGTTCCTTCTGGCGACTTTTCATATGTATATTGACAAACTCCTGCACTTCCTCCACTTACTCCCGTAGCATTTCCTGCACTACATCCTGTTGTATTGTACATAGTTTCAGTATTAATATATATCTCTTTATTGACTCCACTATAACTACTATTTCCATATTTTCCATATTTGCTTTGACTTAAATACGCTACTGCTCCCCATTCACTATTCTTCATCATATGCGCATCTGCACTTGTACTTATTCCATAACTATTTCCTGATGCGCTGAACTTCTGCGCTGTTGCAAATTCTGCACTTACATTTTGATACCCCAGTGATTTTGTATTTGGTTTTATTGTTGGTGATGTCTCAC
>CAJTLA010000064.1 GCA_910576985.1 uncultured Bacilli bacterium | reverse complement strand
TCTTAAAATATAAGGGTATTCAGAAAATAAAAAAAATATTCCATTTTTCCAGCACTTTTCCAGTACCCCTCTTCATACAATACAGTGTAAGGAGGTGAATTATGAATACAGAAACGTTAAATGGAACTAATATTACAGGGAATGAATTGAGTGTTGATTGTATTCGTTCCAATCAAGAGAAGTTTCATTTGGATAGTGAAGGAAATTTGATTGTGAAAAGTATTACAACTTCAGAGAGTTCTAGTGTTAATATACTTGATAAAGTATATCCAGTTGGATCCATTTATATGAATATGGGTTTGGTTGATCCAAGTGTTTTATTTGGTGGCACTTGGACGCAATTAAAAGATCGATTTCTATTAGGTGTTGGTGATGTTTATTCAAGTAATCAAGCTGGTGGAGAGGCTGCTCATACTTTGATTGCGGCTGAATTACCTGCTAATAATCATACTTTATTTAGAGGTCCAGGAAATCAAGAGTGGGGTGCTATTATAGGCACTAAAAACTGTGATGGTGTTCCAACCATTGGTGTTAATTTTACAAATGGTCAAAATAAACCTCATAACAATATGCCACCATATTTGACAGTTTATATGTGGCAACGAGTATCTTAGAAAAGACATCGAAAGATGTTTTTTTCTTAAATTTTTTTTACAGTACTTTTCCAGTAACTCTAGGGTTTTGCCTATCAGTAGTTTTATGCCTATATAAAAAATCTCACTTTTTTTATCATTTACCTCTATTGAACCCTTAAAATATAAGGGTATTCAGAAAATAAAAAAAATATTCCATTTTTCCAGCACTTTTCCAGTACCCCTCTACATACAATACAGTGGAGGTGGAGAGTTATGAAAAATTCTCATGAATTAAAAAATTTAAGAAACAAAAGAGAGAAACATTTCTTACAAAAAGATGGAACTGTAATCGCACATGTCTATTCAGATGACATCCATTATTTAAAAAATGGAACATATGAAGAAATAGACAATACGTTAAGAATGCATGGAGATTTTATTGCGAACGTATCAAATGCTTTTAAAGCCTCTTTTAGGGAAAGTTATGGAAAACTCTGTAGAATAGAAAGAGATGGACATACGCTTTCTATGTCGCTTAAAAATGAACAAAAGGTAAGTCCAAAATATGAAGGAAAGGAGGTCATTTATGAGAATATCTTAGATGGTGTTGATGTTCGTTATACATTATATCCAACGAAGATAAAAGAAGATATTATTTTAAAAGAAAAAATTCCAAATGAAATTGTTTTTGAAATAAAAACGAATTTGGAATTAAACATCAAAGATGGAATGATTCAAGCGTTATCTGGTACTGAAGTAATATTTGAGTTAGAAACTCCTTATATGATGGACTCTTTAGGAAGGAAAAATAATGATATTTATTATGAATTAAAGGATCATTTACTGATATTAAAGTTAGATCAAGATTGGCTTAAAACGGCAGTTTTCCCAGTTACCATTGATCCAACCATTACAAGTTCAGGACAAGGAAAAAATGTGTATGATACTTATATTTTTCCAGGAGATACCAATATTGATCGAAATTCTATGGATCACTTAAATATTGGAGTAGAAAGAGTAAATGGTAAGGATATCGTAAACCGAGCGTTACTGAAATTTGACTTACCAACGATTGGAACAGGAAGTCAAATTATTTCTGCGGAAGCATCATTAATAGGATATCCAATACTTGCGTTATATCCCAAAAGTGATACTGTTACTGTTCATAGAGTAACCCAAGATTGGAATGAAACAACTGCCAATTGGAATACAATGCATGATAAATATGATACTAGAATAGAAGATTATAATCCTATTTATATGAGTCTCAATATAGAAGGAAATGTGGAACAAGTAAAATATAACACATTTAATATTACAGATTTGGTGAAAAAGTGGTATTCTGGATTACCAAATTACGGAATTTTATTAAAAGCTCAAAAAGAAGTATATAATAGTGAATTTGATTTGGCTCAAGTATTTTCAAAAAATAATAGAGTGATTGGAGATAATCCAAAACCAGAATTGGTAATTCATTATAAAAATCAAAATGGATTAGAATCTTATATGGATTATCAACAACAAACATTTACAGATGGGATGACTCATTGTAACTTGTATAATGGAAATTTAGTAGGAACATTTGATATTGGAAAAACAATTTCAGGCCGTTTTCCCGCACAACTAAGTCTCATTTATAATACGAATGATGTAATCCTAAACAATAATTATGGATATGGATTAGGGTTCCAATTGAACTTTCATCAAACATTAAAAGAAGTTCCAATAGAAACTTTTTCAACACTAGAATATAAAGATGCCGATGGAACACTTCATTACTTTTATAAAGGAAGTGATCTAGGAAACGACTACCCAGAAGATCCTAGTAACCCTAAAGTAAAAAGAGATCCTAATACATATTATGATGAAGATGGGCTTTCGTTAACGATAAAACGTGTAAATCAAG
The DNA here is from genome assembly GCA_910576985.1 of uncultured Bacilli bacterium. Classification (GTDB taxonomy): domain Bacteria; phylum Bacillota_I; class Bacilli_A; order RF39; family UBA660; genus MGBC102946. The sequence continues at coordinate 3,522 of CAJTLA010000064.1, read as the reverse complement.
ATTTTATCATGACAGATAATGATGGTAATACAAGCAAATTTATCAAAATTGGAGATCGTTATTATCTAGTAGAAATCACAGATACAGAAGAAAATAAAATACAAATACAGTATGATAGTCAAAATCGAATTGTCAAAGTGATTGATGGTAACGAAGAAGAAATTACGTTAGAATATGGAGATCATGTGATTACCGTGGTAAGTCCAAATGAAACCGTTACATTATCGTATTTAAACCATCAACTAGTCAATATCAATACAAAAAATGGAACAACAAATATTCAATATCATTCTAAAAAAATGATATCTAAAGTTATAGATATTAATGGGAAGAGCATTGGATATGAATATTATGATATGATTCCTTATCGAATCAAACAAATTTCTGAATATGGAATTCAAAATCAGTTAGGAAATACATTAGAATTTACATATGGATTTAATACAACAACACTGAAAGATCGAAATGGGTATAGTACTTATACATTTAATAATCAAGGAAATACAATAGGAGTTACCAGTTTAAATCAAAATGAAGAATTAAATGATGCGTATGGAAAAACATTTCAATATGGAGAAAAAAATCCATATACGACATCATTTGGAACGATGAATAAAATTATGAGTGAAAATCCAACGATAAAAGTGGTTAAAAATTATTTGGAAAATTCTAGTTTTGAACAAAGTGAGAATCCATTTTTAGGAGGAACGATTGTAGAAACAGAATCTGTTGTAGGAAAGCATAGTTTACATATCACAGGACTGGTTACGAAATCGATTGTTGTTCCAAAAGGGAAAAACTATACTTTCAGTGCCTATATCAAAACAAGTGAAAATTGTGAAATTAGATTGTCATATTTGAATTCTAGTAATGAGGAAGTACATGTATTTAAAATAATAGAACCAAATACCTTATTTGAACGTCATAGTGTAACACTTGAATACCCAAGTAATGGAAGTAATTTTAAAATCGAAATGATTGGAAATAATGCTTATTTAGACAATGTCCAATTAGAAGAAGGAGAAGTAGCCAATTTATATAACTATGTTGATAATTCTGATTTTAGTAAAGGAGTAGGAGATTTTAAGGCAATCATTTCTTATCCAGAAGAAGCAACAAGTATCAATCCGTTACAAGTTGTGACTTTATCGAATGGAAACAAAGCTTTAAAATGGCATACAGAACCAGGATGGAGTCAGTATTTACAAAAACATATTCCAATATCAGGAAAAAAAGGAGATATTTATACCGTTTATTTCTGGTATAAAAATACAGGAATTGAAAAAGCAACACCAGGTTTATCTCAAGGAAAAGTGTTATTACAATTTGATTATATTAATCCAGATCCATCGTGTGTATTTTCAAGAGGAGATTATAGTGCGAATAATACAGAATGGCATTTCTTTGAAGAAACGTTTATGGCAGACTATGATTATAATGGTTTAAATATTACGTTATTTGATTCTCATGCCAATGATTTATATTTAACCAATTTCGCCTTATATCAACCGATCGCATCTGATGCAACTTACTTTTATGATGACAATGGAAATATGACACATATGAATGATCCAAAAAGTGGTCCTAAAGAACTAATTTACGATAAAAACAATCAATTGATTGGTATGATGGATGTGAAAGGTTCTAACTTTGTTTATGAATATGACAATGTAATCAAAGATCGAGTATTAAAAGGAATTAGTGGAACTGGAATCTCAAATGAAATTGAATATGATTCATTTGGAAATCCAATGGTTACTCGGATTACCAATAAAAATAAACGAAACAATATCGAAGGAATTTATTATATTCGTAAAAAAGGAACCAAACAATATATGACTCCAGACTTTGTCAAAAACAATTTGAAATTAACAGAAAGTACTTGTAGTCATTACGCATTTACACTTACAAAGCAAAACGACTTATACAAAATCGTACCTGCTGTTTATCCCAATATGTCTATCTATGAAATTGATCACAAATTATATTTAAGCAAAACAAAAGCAACCTTATTTGAATTACAAAAGAACCAAAATGGAAGTTATAGTTTTATAGAACCAGTTTCTAAACTTTGTATTACTGATCAAGATGGTTTACTCATTTTAGATAACGAAGGAGAGTTTTACTTAGAAGAACAAGATTCTAGACTGTTTATTGAAAATGTAGCACAGTATACAGAAGATGGAAAATTCATAAAACAAACAAAAGATACCTTAGGTAGAATTACAAACTATGATATTGATCCAAATACAGGATTAACCAATTCTGTAACAGATCCAAAAGAAACAATTACTAATTATACATATAACAACAAAGAACAAATAATCAAAGTAACAAAGAAAGATCATGAAGTTATATATCAATATAATCATTATGATTTATTATCTAAAATCATACATGGAACAAAAGAATACAATTTTTTATATGATGAATTTCTAAATACAAAACAGATTAACATTGGAAATCAAGTACTCATTACCAACCATTATGAAGCAAACAATGGAAATTTAGAATCTTCTACTTATGGAAATAATCAAACCATTTCTTATCTTTATGATGATTTTGATCGAATTTCAAAAGTTCAAAAAATGAACGATACATATCTTTATTATTATGACAATTTAGGGAATTTATCAAAAGTAAAAACCAATGATCATCAATATGAATACTATTATGATACCAATAAGAGATTGATTGACTATTATGATGATTTATTTCATATAGGTTATACTTATAACAAATCAGGAAACGTGAAACAAAAAAGAATCCAAAATAACATAATTGATTATGAATATAACTTAGATGATGCAGTAACAAAAATAACGTTTGATGATCAAGATCATTTAGATTATATGTATGATGAACTAGGAAGGCTACAACAAAAAACATTAAATGATACCTATCCAACCAATTATGAATATGTATCGAAAGGATATCGAACTTCATTTTTACTAGAAAAACTAAAACTAGGAGAAAATGAATATACTTATCAATACGATGTATTAGATAACATTACAGATATTTTCTGTAACAATATAAAAACCAACCATTATGAATATGATGATCATAATGAGTTAGTAAAAGATGATGATTATAAGAGAAATGTTACAACGATTTATACGTATGATGTAACAGGAAATTTACGAAAAAAGCAAGAATACAAATTAGGAACAGAAGAATTAATCAAAGAAGATATTTATACTTATGGTAATAGTGATTGGGAAGATCAATTAACTGGTTTTAACAATATGGATATTACATATGATGAAATTGGAAATCCATTAACGATCGGAGATAAAACATTATCTTGGATTAATGGGAGACAACTAGAGCAAATTAAAGAAAATGATACAATCATAACTTATGAATACAATAAAGATTCTATTCGGACGAAAAAGGTTGTAAATGGAATAGAGACAACTTACCAATTAGAAAATAATCATATTGGATTTATGTCAAGTTTTTAGACACATTTTTATGGACAAATTCACAAATTTATCGTATTTGAATTTATTCCAATTC
>CAJTLA010000063.1 GCA_910576985.1 uncultured Bacilli bacterium | reverse complement strand
TAATCTATAATCTACTGTTTTTGTATAAGTTGCATGAGTTTCTGCTTGTTTAGAGTAACTAAATACTCTTGATTTTGTACAAGTTGTTTTATATGGAGCTGATCGTTCTGTACACTCATATTTCACAGTCATTTTTGCTCCACTTGTAGAGAAATTATGATCTGACACAGATGATTTTTCTTGTTTTTTGAGTTGGTCATTATAACTATAAGAAGCATCTGTTGGTTCTTGATAGTCAATTGTTAAATCTGGACTAAATTCTTTATAATTTAAGAATCCAGAATAGGTATCATATTTTGAGTATCTTACTGATTTTACATCCGTATGATTGAATGTTGCATATTTGTAAGTTCCAAAGTTATCCCATGATGTACATGATGAAATATCTTTTTCAATGTTGTCTAAATCTTTTTTGGCTTTTTCATGTTCTGCCTTTTTCCCTGATGTCCCTGGATCTGGATGACCATCAGTGCTACACCAAGAGCTTGGAGTTACATCCTGACTTCCTTGTCCAAATGAAGCATAATTCACATGTGCTGGATACATGGTATATCCAAACGGTTTGCTTTCACAACAGTACCTAGAACAAGATCTATTTCCATCTTTGTCTGTAGAACAGCTTCTACAAGTTCTTGTACATCTCCAATCACAGTCTTTCGCACCTCTTCTTGCATTACTATAAGAGTAATCTTGCTGTTCTGCGATTTTCCAAGTATCCCAAGTTGTTACAACTCTATCATTGGCTTCTGTCCAATCTTTTTCAAATTGTTCTGTATTGATTTGTGTAGAATTATTGTTTCTAGTTGATCCATTTGTTTTACATTCCCTTGTACTTGTAAACTTCACTGGAGACCACTGTGGTAGTTTTCCTGTATTTCCTACTGTAAAATGATTTCCTGCTCTTGTAACCATGTTATCATCTGGAAAATCATATTGAACGCTTTCTCTACAATATACAGAACAATATGGGTTATTGTATTTTAAATAATAATCTTTAAATGTTTCTACTTTGGTTCCTGGCTGAATATTATCACTTTCAAAAATACATTCCCAATCCTGTGTGTCTTCTGCTTTCGTTGTTGAATTCAATGCACAATTAGCATTCGTATTTAAATGACCAATGTCAGATACTTCGTAATCTTTCCATTTACATTTATTTGGATCAAAAGGACAACCTTTACTGTTCCAAAATTCTTCAGATTTATCTGGATATTGTTCTCTCAATTCTTCACAACATTCTTCCGTTAATCTTTCTGCGTTAATGTCACAATTTTCGCAAAGACAGTTTTGTCTAAATTCATATCCTGGTTCATTAAACCATTCATTGACTTTATTATTTACATAATTTTCAAGAGCACTTCCTGACATTCCAAATTTATCAATAGCCTCTTCTTTATATTCTTTTTCCATTTTTTGTTCAAAATATTTACAACATGTTAAGTCGGCTGTACTATCACAACTTGTTGGAAAATGATTTGGGTTTTTATCGTCACAACCACTTGGGATATTTCCACCTTTACATTCTCTTTCGTAGGTTTCTTCATCTACAACACTTCCATTTTTACCATAATAAATATTTGTTCCATTTTCTACTACAATTCGACATTTACGGTCAGCATTTGGTCCACATTCTTTAATGTACTGTTCTGGTGTTACTGGGCTTCCGTTTTTTCCGTAATAAACGCCTCCAAAGTATTTACATATTAATGGTGTTGGTGAATCATCATCATCAAAGCAAGCTGGATAAGTTGTTTCAAATTCAGTTCTTTTTGCAAATTGTTCATTCATCAATTCTGTTTGTTTAATTCCATTATTTAAATAATTAAATACACATTTTGCAAAAGCTGGTACTGTAGAGGTAGTTCTCATACATTTTGATTCTACTAGTTTTGGTAATGTTGATGATAATTTTTCTTTCTGTTCATCGCAACAAGCTTTTTCTTGCTCTGTTAAATCTCTCCCAAGTTGTTCTAATGTTTTAAATTTTTCTGGAAATCCTTCTCCAGTTTCATAATTACATTTATTTTCTATGACTTCAGAAATATCATAAATATGAAGAGCATGACCCTTTTTATTTTCAAATAAAAAATCAGACGACAAACAATGACTCTTATCGGTACATTTTGCAGTTTTATAAATTCCAATATCATCATATTTTGTAAACAGCCTTTCTTCTTCATAAAGGTATATTCCAATTTGTGTTTTTCCTGTTCCTAATGTTCCTCCTGCAATATTCCACACTGTAGAAGCATACTCTGTTGGAGTCATAACATACATTTCTCGATCTCTTCCATAGTAAACACGAATAGGTTCCATTAAAATACGATATCCAATTTTATTGACATCTCCTTGACCCTGTAACACTGCAAATTCACTTTTTTTTGTCCAACAATTCGCAGTTGGATTAGATAACGAACACTCCGTTAAATCTTTTGCAAGATTATCTAAAAAACTACCAGCGATTACATGCTTATTAGAATCCAAACAATCCGTCCATAATTTTTTATTCCAATAAGAAACTTCTCCTGTTCCATTCACTGGCATATCAGAAATAATTTGATAGTCATAAGGAACATTAGAACCAGATTTTGAATAATCACCTAAAGTAAGTGAATTTCTCATCTTAATTTTACTATTCCATGTCCAACCATTATGTTTAAAATTCATAGGATTCTGTGCTCCTACACTTTTAAAATAATCCCTAGTGTGGCCTAATAACTCATAATTTTGACCATCATAATAAATAAAAGAAAACCGAACTCCTTTTATGTTATATTCACGACAAAAATAATTCCAATTCCATCCAGTCGAACATTGTTTAGAAACATGACTTCCTTGTCCTGTTTCATCTGTATTTGGTCCACCTCCAGTAATTGCTTCAACAGAACCACCACAAAAAAACATACAACATAATCTGCATAATATTACAAAAATTACAAAAAATATTATCTATAAGCAAATTATACAACAAAAATATAGGTAATGCAAGTATCTTATTTGCATCCACCTTATCTTGTACAATTTTTATATAAGGAGGATTGGAGTAATGATAAAAATAAATATTGAAAAACTATTAAAGAAGAAGAAAAAATCAAAATATTGGCTATGTCAAAATATGAATATTACTTCTAGAAATCTAAACAGAATTATTCGTGGCGAAACAACTTCTATTTCATTTAGATATATAGAAGAGTTTTGTAGTTACTTAAACTGTACACCTGGAGAATTGATTATTTTGGAAAAAGACGATTCTAAAACAAGCAACTAATCATCTTCCAGATGTTTTTTTACGAAATCATATCTACATTATAATAGATAGCTGAAAAATTGTCAAGAAAAAAGAAACTATAAAAGCTTCTTTACAAAATTTCAGATTTAATATTAGGATTTTTTAAAGCATCTACAAATTGATCAATTTCCTCTTTTGTATTATAAAAATAAAAACTAGCTCTACAAGTATTTTTAATTCCAATTTCATCCTTCAAAATTTTAGAACAATGATTTCCAGCTCTCACACAAATTCCATAATTATTTAAATAAATCGCCAAATCTTGTGCGAAAATACCTTCTATGTTAAATGCGATAATCCCACTATTCGTATGATCATTATACACAATCATATTTGGAACTTCTGATAATTTTAATAGTGCATATTCCTTTAATTCTTTTTCTTGCTTCTCAATCGCTTCAATTCCAATTTGATTTAAATATTCTATTGTTTTTCCAAATCCAATCACGCCTCCAATATTTGGTGTACCTGCTTCTAGTAAAAATGGAATTTCATTATACACTCGAGTCCCATCTGGAAGATAACTTGCATTCATTCCACCACCAAAAATAATTGGTTTCATTTCTTTTAACAAGTTTTCTTTACCATATAAAACGCCTACTCCAGTAGGGCCACACATCTTATGAGCTGAAAAACTTAAAAAATCAATATCTAAATCTTGTACATCTACTTGAATATGAGGAACACTTTGTGCACCATCTATATTCACCAAAATATTTCTTTGATGAGCATATTCTATAATTTCTTTTAAAGGACGAATATCACCTACAACATTCGTAATATGAGCAATACTAATAACTTTGGTATGATCTGTAATACTTTTTTGGACATTTTCTAAAGTCACTTCAAGATATTCATTTAGTGGAATATAACGAACCTTAATCCCGATCTGATCTTGTAATTCAAACCAAGGAAGTACATTAGAAGCATGTTCACTTTTCGTAATTAGTACTTCATCTCCTTTTTGCAAATGATCTTTAAAATATCCAAAAATAATTTTATTCAAAGAATCTGTAGAACCACTTGTAAAAACAATTTGCTTACTATCACTAGCATGAATCCATTCTTTCACAAGCTCTCTCGTATTTTCATACATAGCATCAACCTTTAAACTAATATCATAATCTCCTCTATGTGCATTTGCACTATATTCATTATAATATTCACTAATTGCTTCAGATAAAACAATCGGTTTCAATGTCGTTGCACCATTATCAAAATAAATAATTCCATTTTCTAACATTTTAAAATCTTTCTGATTCATAATTCACCTCCAATACTGATCCATGATATTGTCAATTTCTTCTTTTCGTTTATTTGTGAGATCTAAATTGGAAAGTAAAAAACCTTTCACTAGCAAACGAATGGCCATTTTTTTACGGATTCCTCTACTTTGCAAATAAAATAATTCGTCTTCTTTAAAAGTTCCAATCCAAGCAGAATGATTCGCACTCACATCATATTCATCAATAAACAAATTAGGATGAATATTACACTTTCCATCGGTCAAATTCACAATTCGATTTTTTTGATCTACATAAGCTCCTGACATCCCAGGAGGAACAACACTAGATACATGAAAATCCAAAGTCTCTTCTACATTAACCCCATTAGACTGCACAAAACTTTCTGTATATTTTGCATGATGATACACTGTAATATCATACTTTTCTCGTTTGGTTGAAATGGTCTTTAATAGATATTTTATTTTCGCATGCTCTCCATTTAAATAAATGGTATCAAGCTCTCTAATTCCTTCTATATGATGAATTTTTTGAAGAAAAAGTGTACTATTTGTATCAATTTCATAACGATATCGTATTTTCATAAAATTTCCAGTTCTGATTTCTGTAATTTTCGCCTGAACATTTGAAGATACTCGAATCAATATATCTAACTTTGACGCAGACTCATTATGATAAATAATTTCTAACTTACTATCTTTTAATATATCAACAACCAATTTATTTACAGCAAAATCTTCACTTTTTTCTAAAAAAGAAATTTTAATTTTAGAACTTAATTCTGCTGATACGACAATATCATTCTCTATCAATATCTTATTCATGATTTTTAATTTCCTCTATAACATGTGCACTATTTTTTTTAAATTTATCATACCCAAATTCTTCAATCTCTTTCACCAAAGCAACAGTACCACTTTTTACAATAGATCCATCAACCATAACATGAACATGTGTTGGCTTAATATATTCTAATAATCGTTGATAATGCGTAATAAGTAAAACAATTGGTTGTTCCTCAATAAAATATTCCATCGCCTTTTGACCAACAATTCTTAAACTATCTACATCTAATCCAGAATCAATTTCATCCAAAATAACACAATTTGGTTCTAACATATACATCTGTAAAATCTCATTTTTCTTTCTTTCACCACCAGAAAATCCCTGATTAATTCCTCTATGAATCATATCTTTATCCATTTCTAATTTTTCTACTACTGTATCCAATTTTTTAATAAATTTCATTAATGAAAAAGTTTCTCCTTCTTTAGAACTTAGTGCACTTCTAAGAAAATCTGCATTTGTAACCCCTTCAATCTCAAGAGGCATTTGCATTCCTAAAAATAAACCTAACTGGGCTCTTTTCTCTACTGACAAATCATTAATGATCGTATCATCATAAGTAATAGTTCCCTCTAAAATATGATAACTAGGATATCCCATCAAAACCTTTGATAAAGTCGATTTCCCTGTTCCATTAGGCCCCATAATTGCATGAATTTCTCCACTCTTCATTTCAATATTAAAATCTTTTAAAATTGTTTTATGATCTACTTCTACAGTCAAATGTTCCACTTTTAATATATGCATATTATCACCTATTCCTTATTTTAGCATTTATTATTTGATAAGTAAATGAATATTCATGAATGTTTTTGTATAAAATTACAATAAAAAAACATAATAATAGTGGATATTCGCAGATATTCACGAAAAAGAGTTTACTCTTTTTTTTCTTTTGTTTATAATAAAGAAGGAGCGTGATCATATGAATTGTGTTTTTTGCAAAATCATTGAAGGTGAAATTCCTTCTTATACAGTATATGAAGATCATATTGTAAAAGTATTTTTAGATGTAAATCCTGATAGTAATGGTCATTTATTAATTATTCCAAAAAAGCATATATTAGATATTAGTGAAATGGATTCTGAAACATGGAATCATATCTTAAAAATCAGTAAAGAAATGAGAACATTACTAGAAAAATCATTACATATTGATGGTTTAACACTGATTCAAAATAATGGTATGGTTCAGGAAGTAAAACATTTTCACTTACACTTAAAACCATTTTACAAAGATCCACAAACAATATTACCTGTACAAGATATTTATGAACAAATAAAAAAAAAAATTACACTTTAATAATGTAATTTTTTTCAGATTGTTGACAAAGTGGTATATTCAAAATGAATATGCTACTTTTTTTATCTTGATTCTTATAATTTTTTCTA
>CAJTLA010000062.1 GCA_910576985.1 uncultured Bacilli bacterium | reverse complement strand
CCACCATAAAAACATCCTTGAGCCCAACTAGGAAGATTAGCTTCGGGAGATAACCTTTTAATTCTATTAAAAAAATCTTCACGAGTCAGAAAAAATGCTCCTTTTATTTTTGTTCCATAATTATCTTTAAAAAAGAATAGATATTCTTTGAGTTTATTTGCAGAATATTTTAACACTTCTTCACCATAATCTTTTAAAGATTCCGATATTAATATTTTATAAAAATCATTTTCTAAAATTATATATTTCTCTATTTGATAACTCCTATCAATATTGACTTTGTCAATTTGCAAGTATGTTTACTAAATTGTCATAATTTAGTTTATATTTATTGTTATATAGCTACTAATTTGTTATAATTGAAGTAGGGAAACTTAATTGCTGAGTGCTTGCCAACTTTCTTATGAAAGGAGGCTTGATATTATGAAGAAAAAAGATTTATTAATCTCATTTCTAATATTAATAATCATTTTATTAATAGTCTCTTTAATGATTCTATGTATAAAGAAATAGCACTCAATCTAGCATAGATTAAGTGCTTGACCATTTACAGGTAAGTACTCAACTCGCCAAAGTTAAGTATTCCCTTTTTTATTTTATGCAAGTTTCCTTGACATATTCATAATATCATAAAAACGACTTTTTTACAAGTCGTTTTGTTATTTTAACCCGAAGTTCGAGTTTGGTATCAATCTGGTGCTTGTGGTGGGAATCGAACCCACATGATCAAAGATCACACGATTTTGAGTCGTGCGCGTCTACCAATTCCGCCACACAAGCAAGTACAAATTAATTATACCACATTTTAAAAAAAATGAACCCATAAATTAATAAAATTTAAAAGATAGAAACATCAATCTAACATATAATAGTCTCATATCCAAATGAATCAAAACATATTTACTTAATTCATACATATTGGACATAAACAAACCATTAAAGATCTTCTTTATATTTTGATTCAAATAAATCTACCTGCTTTTCATCCTCAGTAACTTCCATCTTTATTTTAGGTAAATCATCAATAGAAGATAATCCAAAATAATCTAAAAAATCTTTTGTAACACCATACAATGTAGGTTTTCCTGGAAGATCTGATTTTCCAACCTCTTTAATCAAATTTTTCAATAACAACCTTCTTACATGATGAATACTAGAAATCCCACGAATCTCATCTATTTGTACCCTAGTAATCGGATTATTATAGGCAATAATAGCCAATGTTTCTAAAGCTGCGTCAGACAACTTTCTATTCTCTTCAATCGTAACCAATTTCTGATAATAAGACTTATGCTCTTGCTTCGTCACTAATTTATAACGATTACCCAAAAAAGCAATTTGAATCCCACGATCATCCCTTTTATAATCATCATCCAAATCCGAAATCAACTTTTGAAACTCATACTCACTTACCTCTAATATACGTTGCAATTCAAGGGCTGTCAAACCCTCCTCTCCAACAACAAATAATATCCCCTCTAAAACTGCCTTTTTATTCACCAGCATCACTCCCTTTTGCCTCTAATACAATCTGATTAAAATTATGGTCTTGAGAAATACAAAGTTCCTGCTTACGTGCCAAATCTAAAATCGATAAAAATGTCACAATCACATAATCCCTTGTAACAATCTCAAACAACTCATGAAACTCAATTCTTTTCTTTCGATTAAGCAATAAACGAATCTCATTACTACGTGCACTTACAGAATACTCTTTCTTTGTAATTTTCGTTTGAAGTGGCTTTTCTAACTCTTTACGCTCCAGCATTTTTTTAAACGCTTCTAGCAAATCTTCTAACCCAATATCTAGATCTACATTCTCATAAGAAATATCTACATACTCCTTTAAACTCTCTGGATTTTTTGAATAATACTCATGCCGTTGTTCCTCTAGCTCTTGTAACTTTGGAGTTACCTCCTTATAACGCTGATATTCAAGTAATCGTTCAATCAAACGTTCCCTTGGATCTTCTTCATATTCATCCTCTAAATCAATGTCTCGCTTTGGTAACAAACCACTTGATTTCATTTCAATCAACTCCGCAGCCATAGTTAAATATTCACTTGCAATATTCAAATTCATAGTTTCCATACAATGAATATATTCCATATACTGCTCTGTCACCTTTCCAATTTCAATATCAAAAATCTCAATAGAAGCATCTTTAATCAAATGAAGTAACAAATCAAGTGGTCCCTCAAACTCCGAAATCATTACCTTGTATTCCATTTTACCACATCCAATATATTTATTATATCAAAGCCACATTTAAAAAACAACATTGTAAAAATGTTGCCTATTTTTGAACAAACGTCAATTTGAAAAAATCATATAGCTTATGTATCATTTGATAATCTCCATCTTGCATTTGATGTTTAAACTGACATAAAATTTTATCAACAGAATCCTCACTTTTACCAAAACACTCAAAATACAAATATTGCAATTTCTCATAAGCCTGATCTTTTCTACTTTTATATAACTCATCTAATACAAACTTTTCCATCTTTTGCTCTCTTCTCGTTTTAAAAGAAAAAGAAGATTCGTGCTCTACTACCTCATATCCAATACTACTCTCTTTCAAACGATTACTAATATCCAATACATCAATCTCTTCATCAACTAAGAGCATACTTTTCTTAATACTTTCTCCCTCACGATTAAATTTAACTGCAAATACACTACTTCCATCTGTTAATAATGTTGCATATTCAATCGTATCAACATCCTTATTGGAAAACACTTCTGTCTTATGGCTAATTCTATTCAAAAACTCACTAGAAACCTTTACTTTATTATCATGAATTTGCAACAATGCCTTACTATCAATTCGATAAAGAGGCATCTTACGAATATGAATAATATTATCATTCATATTCCATTCAAAAAAATCATACAACTGACGATTAAAATTAAGTAAAATATCATAAATGTAATTCATATTTTCTCCCTCCTGGTGTATAAATTGATAAGAAAATAACAAATAAGCCAATGATAAAATATTGACATTCTATTCTCCTAACTATAAATTGTACATATTCTGAAAAATTATACCCCATAGTCATTAAATTACAATAACTAATTATATAAACAGCTCCAATCGTTGTCAATCCAAAACCCATCAAGAAAAAGAAAACCCGCATCAAATTTCCATCACCTAATTCAATTTTATTAAAAAACTATCAAAAATTTCCTAAAAAGTTTTATTGACAGAAAAACTTTTTTTATGATACGATACAAACAAGTTGGTGATTTATGAAAAAATTTACAATGAAAGACGAAACTTTTATTTGCGAAAATTGTAATAAAAAAGTAGATAAACTACATTATACAGCACGAGATCATTGTCCATTTTGTCTTTTCTCAAAACACGTAGATTTACTACCAGGGGATCGGAAAAATCCTTGCCAAGGTCTACTAAAACCTGTTGGCATTGAAAAATTTAAAAACAGCTATAAAATTATTTATCACTGTGAAAAATGTTCTAAAACACATAAAAATATTATGGCAACAGATGATAACATGGATTTAATAATTAATCTTTCCACAAACATTGACCACTAAAAAAGCAATCAGTTTTGATCGCTTTTTAATATCCAAATGCTTTTACCAAAAATGGAAGTGCAATTACAAAAGCCCCTACTACAGCAAACAGCAAAATAATGAAGACCCAATTATTTTTCTTTCGTTGAGTAATTTCCGTTTGATCTAAACTTACTTGTCCAACTTCGGTGATAGCTTCAGATTGTGAATCAATCGTTCCAAATTCATTATGACCTGTAGCAGGTGAAACACCTACTTCTGGTTGAACAATATTTTCCTCCACTACAGGAGACGATTGAGTTGATGAAGACAATGGTACAGAATCCAAAGTTTGAATAGACTCTTGATTTGACCCATCTTCAGAAACTAATACTGTAGAAGAAGCATCAACAGTCTCAGAAGTAACTGCTTGTGTAAAATCTTCCATTAAATTTACTGGTTGTCCTAACGACTCATCGTTAAAAACAGGTTGCTCACTGATAGAGCTCTCCATATTTAATTCCTTTTCGTTCATATATCTCTCCCACCTATCTAAATAAATTATATCAAAAATCATACGAAAAAAATAGCACAATTTGCTTTTTTTATAAATATTCTCATCCCAATCAATATTACATAGCAAATAAAAAAGACAACATTTTGTTATCTATTTACTTTTTTTTGGTGTATATTCAATAATATCTTGAACATTACAACCTAGTACTCGACAAAATTCAGAGAGAACAAACAAATCAACACGACTAATATTTCCTAAATAATATCCTTGAATTGTCTCAAAACGAAAACCTGATTCATTACATAATTTATTTTTAGACATCCCACGTTCTTTCATTCGATCAGCTAATTTAAATTTGATATCTCCATGTCCTTTTGAAATCCTTTTATCCATATAACCACTTCCTATATAAAGAATAACATTTATAAAAAGACTTGACATTCTACATTAGTATGTAGATGATGAATTCCCATTGATATTGTACCATTTTTTAGATCTTATTTTTTTAAATATCATAGTAAAATTCCATCCACATAAAATTGAATTAGGTGATATTATGGAATTCCAATCAAAAAAATTGTATCCTATTCCAAGAGTACAAACAAAAAATTCGGAATATACAAAACTATTATTGCAAGATTATGCTGGAGAAACTAGTGAAGATAGTGCGATTCATCTTTATACATTCCAAAGTTTGATATTAGAAAATTAACAGCCACAAACAATATTGGTCTAGTGATAATATAGAATACATCATGTCTTTAAAAGATATTTTAATACTAAATATAGAAAAAGAACAATATTCAATCAAAAAATATCTATCGCACTATGAAATAATTAAAGTCCCCTATATCAGAAACTTAATCCTCAGAATCATCGAAGATGAAAAAATTCATTTAAAATATTTTCAAAAATAACTATCATTGCTAAAATAAAAATATGGAAAGAAAAACCTCGCCTTCCATATTTTTTGTCTAAATGGTCGAAAAGACAGGATTTGAACCTGCAACCTCTTGAACCCGAATCAAGTGCTCTACCAAATTAAGCTACTTTTCGATATATATTTAAACCAAACACACCTTCTTTTCAATAAACCAATACTTCTACAGTTTCCTCACACATTTTCTTCCTCAAAATCAAAATTCATTTGATAACTATATTTTGGAATATTTAACCTCCAATATAATTTTCTCATAAACTCATTTTCATGAAACTCTTCTGTCTCAAGAATTTTAATATTGTGATGGTAACAAAATTCCAAAAAAACTTCTATTAATAAAGTCCCAAATCCCTGATAACGATATTGCAGACCTACCATTAACCATTTCAATACAGCTGTAGAGTGATACATCAACTCTGAACTAACTGACACAATATGCGCATACAAAAAGCCAATTACAGTCTCATCTTTCTTTACAACATAAAAGAATTCCTGATCGCATGAATATTGTCTCATCAACGCATTTTGCTTCCACTTTTTCCAACTATTTTCTAACAACTTACTACAAAATTTCACATCTTCTTCCACTTTTACTGCAACTATTCTAAAATTCATGAGTATCCCCTTTTATTCATTAATACAACTCACAACTTACTTCATAAAACAGTAAAATTTGATATTCAAATCTATAGTTTCTAATCATACGAATACAATTAATTTACTATTAATAATTATAAACTCCCTCCTTATAATCCAATAACTATATTGTACCAAATTGATCTCACAAAGTCTATCACCATTCAAATGGTATATGATTCAAAATGATAAATATATTATCAATTTTTTCAAAAAAAAGAGGAATTCGGCATAGTTATGTGGAACAATATAAATGAGGAGGAAAAATATGAAAGAAGATCACATAAACCTAAATAAGGAATTTCAAAAAATTAAAAATAAAGGATGGATTCAAAGTAGCCAAAAAAAATCTGGAGGCATTGGCAGAACATTTGAAGAACAAATAGGAATAAAAGAAAATACACTAGACACCCCAGATTATAAAGGTATTGAAATAAAAACAAAAAGAAATAATAGCAAATCATATATCAACTTATTTAATATGACTCCAAAAGGAAAAGAGCCATATGAAATAAAACGTTTAAACCACAAATATGGATACCCTGACCGTGAATTCAAGAGTCTTAATGTATTACAAGAATCTGTTTACTGTAATCAAAGAACCTGGATTGGAAGCAAATATCAATTCATGTTACAAATTAACCAACAATCTGAGAAAATATATCTTTGCATTTTTGACATTTATGGAGACTTAATAGAAAAAGAAACTTATTGGGATTTTAATACCATCCAAGAAAAATTAAATAAGAAATTAACCAACCTTGCATTCATAAAAGCATCAAATAAGTATATAAACCAAAAAGAATATTTTCACTATAATGAAATAAATATATACACCTTAAAAAACTTCCAAACTTTCATTTCATTAATCGAACAAGGTATTATACGAGTTACATTTAAAATAGGAATTTTTAAAAAAGGAAAAAGAAAAGGACAAATACACGATCATGGCACTTCCTTTTGTATCAAAGAACAAAATCTTACAAAATTATTTAATCATTACCAAGAATAAGCACCCAATTCATCTCTATGATAGCCACCTTATTCTCACGTGAAATGGCTCATAAAGCACAGTGGTTTTGGTAAAAAAAAACTTGTTTCCAAGAAACAAATTTAATGATCGGGAAAACAGGATTTGAACCTGCAATCCCCTTTGCACGATCATAGTACTTCCTTTTATATCAAAAAAAACAAATCTTACAAAATTATTTAATCATTACCAAGAATAAGCACCAATTCATCTCTATGATAGCCACCTTATTCTCACGTGAAATGGCTCATAGAGCACAGTGGTTTTGGGACAAAAAAAACC
>CAJTLA010000061.1 GCA_910576985.1 uncultured Bacilli bacterium | reverse complement strand
CTCATTATTAAAACCTTCCTTTTCTTATTTTATCATACTGGAAGGTTTTCTTTTTACACAACTTTTTCTATACTCTCTTACTATATTTTTTACCCAAAACGCTTTTTCCACACGTCGCAAATTCTGCAATTATTATTCCCTTAGCCATTATTTACCTATTATCTATATAAATTTTCTAAAACTTTCGTTAAACAATCTTCTGCCGCTTTATTAGTACTTGAACCGATGTACTATTTACTTTAAAAGCAAATAAATTTTTTGTGGTAATTATAAAATCTAAGATTCTTTCTTCTCTACATTTCTTTCTACTTATTTTATATCCACTAAATCATCTACACCATCTAGACTGATATCTTAAATTGGAATATTCTTACATTTTTCTAGTTTTTTCTTTATTTCTTCTATATTATACTTATTCATTATTATCTATCTTATTTTCACTTAAATATTTATTATAAAATTCGTCTATGGAAGAAATATATTCTTGATCTTGAATTATTCTAAATTTTTCATATTCACTTTTAGCTTTTTCTACTGCTTGTTTATGCGAAATATTTCCACTATTTTTTAGTACATCTTTTCTTTGTTAGCCTCAAATTGTATTTTTCTATGCCCATTAGCACCTGACGGATTGGGAAAACCTAACAAATATTGTTCTTTTTTTATTAAATTCTCATTTATCATTAATGCTAGAACTTCTTCAACCACTTTTCCTAATGGAATAATCAAAGGGTCTGATAATTTTTTAACTTCTTTGTAAAAAATAATTCCTTAAATATTTTTTTAGTATTTCACTATCTAATATTTTGGGGTTTGAACCAGTGTAATTTTTATTGGTTACGAAAACAGGATATGGAATTATTGATGTGGTATGAAGCAGTTCGTCTCGATTTTCAAGTAGTGCTAAGCAAGAATCAATATGAAGTTTTTTATTTAATTCTAAATCGTCTAACATTTCTATCAAATTTTTTCTCATACTTCCAACAAATCGTGAATTCCTTTTGCATTCCTTTTTTATTATTTCATAATTTAAATGTTTTAACAATCCATCATGGGCAGTTCTATAAGCAGTGCTTGTCTGAGTCCATCCTGGTGTTATTCCTATTATAAATATTTTAGCTTTTTCATTAATAATTTCATTATGGGGAACATAATAAATTTTCATATTTTTTGTTGCTGAATAATTCAAATTTTGTATTTAATATATCTTCTTTCTCAAAACTATCTAACTTTTTTATATCATCGCAATACTTATCAAACATCATTTTTTTCCTTTCAAACATACATTTTCATATGTGATCAATAATAAACTCAACTACTTCACTTTCATCTACTTTCAATTTTTCTTTTTCTTCTTCTGTTATTTCTGTGAAATACTTATCTATCGTTTTATATTTTGAAATGCTGTTCAATGGATAACCTGGGTTTATTTTACTTGCTTTTGTTTCTACCAAGTAAAAATTATCTTTACACCAAGAGTATGTGCTTTCTTCTCCATTTTCATTAATTACTGCAAGTCCATATATCCACTTGCTATTGATTTTTCCATTTACACCATATTTTTTGACTAAATCAATATAATATTCTAACATTTCATTATCATTTAAAGTCTTACCATTTACTCTTCTTACACAAAGTCCTGGCTGAAATTTATCAGGAACTTCTTCTAAATAAAGAGAGTCATCCATTCCTATTACTGGCATGTTACTCATTTTATAGGCTTCTCTTGCCTTTATTAATGCATTTTCTATTGCATCCTTTCCATCTTCTTCTACTTCTAAAGTCATATTTAAATCTTTTAAGTTTAATACTTCAATTCCATTTTCTGATAATTTTTTAGAAAAGCGTTTTGATTTACTTTCGTTATTTGTTGCAAATAATATCTTTTTCATTTTTTCATTCTTCCTTTTTGTATTAGTTCTTCTATATGGATTAGTATTTTGTGGTTATCTAAAAATTTTATTGTCCTATTTTTTCCACGTTTTCCTTCATATCAATAATGATCTTTTTTATTTTCCATTTTTTTTACTTTGACTTTATTTTTTTCTAAATGGTTTTGCATGTCTTTCATTTCTTTTTGTTTTTTCAGTAATTTTTGTTCCATAGATTCGATTTTTCTTTTCATATCTTCATATTCCTTAAATGATACTTTCCCATAAAATTGTATTTCTAGTTCTTGTTTAAGATCTAAAATTTGGTCTAAGGAATCTACAATTAAGTGTTCAATTTTTGATAACGCTTGTTTTTCATTAGAAATGGCTCTAGCGATCTCTTGAAATTCTATATAAGCATCATGATTTTCTTTTGACTTGAAACTGTTTTTTAATCCTCTAATTCCATTATTCATTAATACCAGTCCAATGGCAGTTCCAAATATACGATTTTTAGTGAATGGAATGGTAAATAATCCTAAAGAAAATTTTAATAAGTTTTTGACAATATGAAAAACGCCACGAAAGTGATAGTTTATTTTACTTGTTCTTTCTAATTTTTGAAGCCTCTCATTTAATTTTTTTAAATAACTTTGTTGTTTTTTGATTTCTGATTCTATCAATATTTCTGCTTCTTTACTTGCTTCTAATTTTGTTCGATATAATTTGAATTTTCTAGGGGGCCTTTTTGTTTCTAGTAATTCCTTAGTATTATGGTTCGTTTCATTTTTTTTTGGAACTTCTTTTTCTTGAATCTGATTCATTACTTTCTCTGTTTTCTTTGATACTTCTCCATTTAAAATTGTTGTTTTTTTAGGTTCTTGTTTTTTTAGATTTATTTTTTTCTTATTGGAAGTAAAATTTTGAATTAGTGCGGGAAAAGCAATGATGGTTCCTCCTGTAAGAGCGATTACTGCGGCTCCTTTTTTGAAATTGTTTTTTACTAATGATACTTTTTTCTCTAGTTTTGGTACTACTTCTATTTTCGTTTTCTTTTGTTCTATGATTGGTTTTGTTTCTATTTTTGCGTTTTGTTTGGTTGATGGATTTTCTATTTTGGGTTTTAATATTTTTGATACTTCTTTTTTTTCTATTTTATAATTTTTCTTTTTTAGTTCTTGTTTTGGGGCAATTCCAACAGTTCTTCTTATTTCATAGATTTCTACTACTACTGGTGGTTTTTTCCCTAATGGATATATTTGAATCATTGTACCTTCTTTTTTTATATAAGGAGTTTTTTTTATGATTTTCCATTTTTGAACAGGTTCCATCATTAGTTCTTGATATAGTTTCTTTTGTTCTTCCCTAAGTTTTTTTTGCTTTAATAATTTTTGTTGTTTTCTTTTCTCTTTTCTTTTTAAAAAAAGTTGAATCAGCCAAAATTGATAAATTCGATTTTTGACTGATCCTTTTGCTCCTTGTCCACGCATAGATATCACCACCATTATTTTATCAGATTATGAATAGAAAAGCTAGAAAAAAACAAAGTCACTTGTACTTTGTTTTTCACTATGTTCTAACATAATTTTGTATATTCATTTATTACATAAATCATTTTTACTTATTCTACTCTTTGGTGCAAACTAGACATATTCTATATTATTTCAATAATTCTTTATTTTGTTGTTCCAATATGGTTAAATGGGAAAATACGAAAGTTGGTAATTCCTAAGATGTCACTTTTTTTTATTAGACCAATGGCTCTACTATCTGCCGAATTTGTTCTATTATCTCCCATTACAAAGTAATAGTCATCTGGAATTTTAGAGTAACCAAAATCTTCTAGTAAAAAGTCATTGGTGATGTTACTATAAGGGTCGTTTACTTTTTTTCCATTAATGTATAATTTTTTATTTTTTACTTTGACATGGTCTTTTGGTACTCCAATAATTCTTTTTACGAGTCTTGTATTTCTATATTTTAATATAACAATGTCTCCATATTGGTATTTTTTATCGTATTTTTTTAACATAATGATATCGTTATTTTTTAATGTTGGGTACATCGATTCTCCATCTACACGTACTGGTGTGATGATGAAGGTTCTGATAAGCACAACGATAATAATAATTCCAATATAAGGTAGTATTTTTTTTATCCATTCCATACATATCACCAATAGCAAAAATAAGACTACACAGCCTTATTTCTTCTTTCTTTTATACGAACTTGACCTTTGATATCTCTTAAATAATAAAGTTTTGCTTGTCTTACTTTACCACGTCTTGTAACTGTTACAGAGTCGATTTTTGGTGAATTCATAGGAAAAATTCTTTCTACTCCTACTCCACTAGAAATTTTTCTAACTGTAAATGTTTTTCCGACACCACTTCCTTGGATGGCTGTTACAAATCCTTCAAAGGCTTGAATTCTTTCTCTTTTTCCTTCAATAATTTTTACGTCTACTTTAACAGTATCTCCTACTCTAAATTCTGGAATATCTGTTCTAATTTGACTTGCTGTAATTTTTTCTACTAAGTTCATGTTTTCACTCTCCTTTTATATTTTTATGATCATTGTTTCTAGTACAAGCGGATCACAACGTATTTCATTTTATCATATATTTTTAATATATGCAATAGTTATCGTCTTCTTCCTGTGGATATGTTTTTTTCATCTTCTCCATAAATTAATTTTTGTTTTAGCTCGTATTCTAGTAGTGATATTTTTTGTAATAGTAAGGAAATATATTTTTGATCTAGGTATTTCTGATATTTATATTCTACAATGTTACGGTATCTAGAAAGGTCATTCAAGGCGTGTCTTAATGATTCTCCTTCTTCTCCAGATGATTCATCTAGTGTTTCTATAATTAAATTTAAGTATTGATCTAGTTTTCTTTTAATCTTTTTTTTCAGTATTTTTTCAATAAATGATTGGTTAATTAATACTACTTGATTTACCATAATGCCTTCATATGGAATTCTATTTTGAGGTTTTAATTTAAATCCAGTTAATTTGTGATGGTCAAATTCTATTCTATTATTATATTTTTTTTCTTTAATAATTGTATATTTTCCTGACATATTACTCATCTCTTTCTAATAAATCTGGTCGTCTTATTGTTGTTCGTTTGATTTGTTCTTCTTGTCTCCATTTTTTTATATTGGCATGATGTCCAGAAAGCAATATTTCTGGAACTTTCATTCCCCTAAAATTGACTGGCTTTGTATATACTGGATAGTCTAGTAAGTTTTCATAAAATGAATCTTCTAGATGGGATTCTTCTGTAATTACTCCATCTAATAGTCTTACAATGCTATCAGTAATTACCATACTGGGAAGTTCTCCACCTGTTAACACATAATCTCCTATACTGATTTCTAAATGGGCAAGCGTACGAATTCGTTCATCAAATCCTTCATAGTGTCCACATATAAAAATCAAGTGTTCTTCTTTTGCTAATGTATAAGCTTGTTTTTGATGATAGGTTTTTCCTTGAGGTGTTAATAAAATGATTTTTGAATTTTTTTGTTTGTAGTGTTCTACGGCATCAAATATTGGTTGGGGCATTAATACCATTCCTTGCCCTCCACCAAATCCATAATCATCTACTTTTTTATGTTTGTCTAAGGAAAAATCACGGATATCATGTACTTGTATTTCTACTTTATGATTATTGATGGCCCTTTTTATGATTGATTCGTTTAAGAATCCATCAAACATGTGTGGGAAAAGCGTTAAAATATCAATCTTCATTTAAGAGTCCTTTCACTATTTTTATATCCATTCGTTTTTTTTCTAAGTTCACATTTAATACAAATTCATCAATATAAGGTATCATATGTTTTTTTTCTCCATCTGTAATTACTAAAATATCATGTGCTTTGCTTTTTAAAATCATGGTAATGTTTCCAATTTTTGTATTTTCATGATATACGTTTAAACCTATGATGTCTTCTTTAAAGTATCCATCAATGTCTAAATCATTACGTTTCATGTAAGCTTTTTCTCCTTTATAGATAATAACTTCATTGATATCATTGATTCCTACAAATGTAAACATGTTATAGTCTTTGTGAATTCGATGTGTTTTTATTGTAACTTCTTCTTTGTTTTTCCCAATATATATTTTTTTTCCTGGAAGGAACTCTTCTTTATATTCAAAATCAGATAATAGTCTTACTTCGCCTTTGAGTCCATGTGTGTTTACAATATCACCAATATAAATAAATTCCATGTGTTCACCTACTTATCTAATTCGTATAAAATAATACTTGTTGCTACTCCTACATTCAAACTTTCACAACGTTCATCCATTTCTATATATAAATATTCATCACAAAGTTCTAAAAGTGCTTCTTCTACGCCTTGTCCTTCGTTTCCCATTATTATAGCAAATTTTGCAGGATTTTCAACTGTTTTTATGTTTTTTCCATGTGTTACCTTTGTTCCATATATTTTATATTGTCGATTTTCTAGTTCTGGAATCACTTCATATAGGTCTTTCACAATTATTGGTATATGAAAAATCATTCCTTGACTAGATCGAATTACTTTTGGATTATAAGGGTCTACTGTGTTTTGGTTTATTATGATGGCATCTATATGAAAAGCGACTGCACTTCTTATAATAGTTCCAAGATTCCCTGGGTCTTGAATGCTATCTAGTATTAGAATTCTGTTTCCATATTTTTCTACTTCTTTTGGTTTTTGACAGAGTCCAAAAACAGTACTAGGACTTTCTACTTCTGTGATATAACGAATTACATTGTCGCTTAAATAATTAGTTGGAATCGGAAGTGGAAACAGTTCGTTTTGTTCTAGTAATAATTCTTGTAAATATCCTGTTTTATAAGCTTCTAATACCAAATGTTTTCCTTCTACTAAAAATAGTCCCACTTTGTCTCGATATTTTTTTGTATTTAATTTTTTTAAGTCTTTTATTTTTTTGTTTTCTGTTGAGGTATAAAGCATCTAATCACCAATTTTATTTTATCATATTTTGGGTTTTAAAGTCTAGAATAAAGAAGCGTTTCTCTGGTACTGTGATATATTCATTCATTTATTTTTTTCTTTTGTTCCACAATTCTTCTTGTTTGATTTGTTTCATTTTGTCTTTTGTTATGAAAATTACATTTATCAACCAAATAATAAAAGCGCTTTTATATTTGCTACATATGGATGATATATCTCATATTTTTCACAAAATGCATCTGTGTGATTTTTATTGCTCTCATGTATCATATTTTGGTCATGTGATAAAAAAAATCCTAGTTTTCACTAAAATCTTTTTTTATTTGTTCTACTTCTTCTTTTGATAAACCTGTAATTTCCATAATGGTTTCTATATCAAATTTTTTATGAATCATTTTCTTTGCAGTTTCTTTGTTTTTTTGTTCGATTCCTTCTGAAAATCCTTTTATTCTCGCTTCTTCTATGAATGTATTTTGTTCTAATTCTCTTTTAGGAAGTTTCATAAATAGTCCTATGATTTCTTCATCTTT
>CAJTLA010000060.1 GCA_910576985.1 uncultured Bacilli bacterium | reverse complement strand
TTACTATATTAAGTGTAAAAGAATCTTAAAAAAGACAAATAAGTAAAATTATTTACCTATTTGTCAACAGTCTGAAAATATCTTATTATTAAGATATTTTTTTGCTTAATAGGAGGTATTAACTTGGATAGAACAGCTACACAGACAATTGAAGGTTTTAATTATCAGCATAATAAAAGTATCTTAGAGGTGTTGAATGCTTCACCAGGAACAAAAATAACTTTAGAAGGCTGTATAGAAGATATAGATGTTATTCGAGAAGATAATATAACAGCTATTCAGTGTAAGTATTTTGAATCGACGCAAAATGTAACACCAAGTATTTTAGCTAAACCAATTTTCGATATGATTATTTCACACATGAAATATGAAAATGTTAATTTTAAGTTATATATTCATTATAGTGGTGTGACCGAAGAAAATAATATTGAGTTTACAGTTGATGTTTTAAATGACATATTGAGTACAAAAAACAAGGAATATGTGAAAAAGTATTTTCATCAAATATTTGAATTACCCAAAGAAATCGAAAAACTATGTAAGAAATCCAAATTAACAAATGATGACATTGTGGAAATAACAAATTATATTAATGTTAATGGCGATTCGTTATTAAAATTTAGCAAAGATAGCTTTATTGAAAAAACACAAGTGATAGCGGCACCTAAAATGGAATTGTTAGTTGAAACAATAAAACAAAAAATTCGTAATGATGGATATACTGAAGAAGAAGTAGAGAATATTATTTATCCGAACTTTTTTCAAAAAGTAGCAGAATTAAGTGCTAATGATGATGAGCAACAAAGAACTATTGATTGTAATTTATTCAAGAATGAGGTATATTCAATTAAAGAATTACTTTATACAAAATGGTTAAGTAAGTTATGTGATTTAAAAAAATACAAAGAAGAAATTAAAAAGAGTTTAAGAGTTAGATTGCAAAGCAATTATAGTTTTAGAGTTATAATTGTAAATATATCTAGATATCGTGTTTCAGAAATTGCATTTTTTATTAAGGAGTATTTAAAGAAGTATTGTAGTAAGAAAAAACTTAATTATTTTCCTATGTTCATTATAGAAACAGATAATGAAGATAATTATTTAGAATTGCAGAGTTTGTTATTCAGTGCCTATAAAATAGAATTTGAAAACGGTGAAGCAGGAAGAAAATTTTATATAGATAAATTGTTTGGATGTTCAGAAAATAAACTAAAGATTTGTATGAGGAATAATGATATTGATTCGTATTTGACAACAAATGTACCACGAAGACCAGATGACTTGATTACTATTGGGGATGTGGATATAGAAAATTATGATGATTCTGGAATTAATACTATTAATGTTAATAAATTAAGTTCAAAGGATTTAATGGATGTATTTTATTTAGGAGGATAATAATGATAGAAATAGGTAAAGTGTTGGAGAGCACAGGTGCATTAATAAAAATAAAATTAAATGATGTAGAATCGTTTGAGGATAATAAAGAAAGTTTGAAAGTAGGGAAATATCTTACAATTCAAGAAGGAAATTTGAATTATATTTTAGCTACTATATTAAATATAAAGACTATCGATGGAGATGATATACAATATTATATTGAGACTCAGCCTATTGGATCTTATACTAAAGATGATAGTAATGTAATATTTAAACAAGGAAGTATAAATATTCCTTCACCAACAGAACCAGTTTATATTACTAGTTCTGATATAGTTGATAAAATATTCTCACCAACAGAAACTGCATCATATTATATGGGAAGATTGTCACATAATAACGATGTTAGTTACTATGTTAATGGAAATGCTTTTTTTAGTAAGCATATTGGTGTGGTTGGATCAACTGGTAGCGGAAAATCTTGTGCTGTTGCTAAAATGATACAGGAAGTATGTGGTATAAGTAATGCGACCAATAAAAATAAGGACAATCAAAAAAATTCTCATATAATAATCTTTGATATTCATTCTGAGTATAAAAATGCTTTTTCTTTAGGTGATGAGCAAAATTTTCATTTAAATATATTAGATGTAGAAAAAATGTGTATTCCATATTGGTTAATGAATTCAGAAGAATTAGAGTCCCTTTTTATAGAAAGTAACGAAATGAATTCTCATAATCAAATTTCACAATTCAAACGTGCCGTTATATTAAGTAAAGAAAAGCATAATCCAGATAAAAAAGTAACATACGATATGCCAGTTTATTTTTCGATTGGAGAGGTATATAATTTTATTTATAATTTAAATAATGAGGTAATAAGTAAATTAGATAACGAATATGGGAAACCTAAGACAAAAGAAGGGAATTTGATAGAAGATATTAAAGAATATTTGAATAAAAAATTTGATTTTATTCCATCTTCTACTGCTGGTGCTACTAAAGCAAGTAATGGCCCTTTTAATGGGGAATTCGAAAGATTTCTTACAAGAATAGAAACAAAACTAAGCGATAAAAGATTAGACTTTATTACATCACCAAAAAAATCAGATGGTACAGAATATAAAACAGGAGATTTTCCAGAAATATTAAAACAATTTATTGGTTATATTGATAAGTCCAATGTATCAATTATCGATTTAAGTGGTATTCCTTTTGAAGTATTAAGTATTACAGTTAGTTTAGTGTCACGCTTAATATTTGACTTTGCTTTTCACTATTCAAAAAATAAACATGCTCATAATGAATTAAATGATATTCCATTTATGATTGTTTGTGAGGAAGCGCATAATTATATTCCTAAGGTAGGTGGGAGTGAGTACAATGCGGCAAAAAGGTCTATTGAAAGGATTGCAAAGGAAGGAAGAAAATATGGATTAAGTTTAATGGTAGTTAGTCAAAGACCATCTGAAGTTTCAGAAACTATTTTTTCCCAATGTAATAATTTTGTGGTTTTAAGACTAACAAATTTCAACGATCAGAATTGTGTTAAGAGATTATTGCCGGACAATAATAGTTCATTAGTTGAGGGACTTCCCACATTATCAGCTGGAGAAGCATTGATAGTTGGAGATGCAACTACTATACCAGCTATTATACAAATGGACTTACCAAATCCAAAACCAAAGTCAGATAGCATAGATTTCTATACTGAGTGGAATAATTCATGGGTTGATATAGATTTAACTGACACTATAAATAGGTGGAGAAGGGAAAAAGAGTAATATAAAAAATGGATTTTTAATATCCATTTTTTTGTGATATAATTAACATTGTTTAAGACTTAAAGGAAGCGAATAAAATAGAAAATTCATTTCCAAAAACTTGTATCAACTAATTGATTATGACGTTGCACTCCCATTATATAAAAATTTTATATTTACCGTTATTTTTTAAAATAATTAATACGAATATATTGTAATAAAAAAAGAAAGGATATTACTTATGGCAAATAGAATAGAACGAATAGGCGTGGCTCACATTGAAGAAATTGCAGAACGGAATCAGTGGATGTTTCGAGAACAGCCAATTAATGATGTTGGTATTGATGCTCATATGGAATTAACTGAATCTACTGGAGAGCCGAAACAACTTCTTGCATTGCAAATAAAATCTGGTGAAAGTTGGTTTAAAGAGAGAAAAGATAATAATATAATATTTCGAGATATTAATGAAAGACAATACAAGTATTGGACAATGAATTCTTTACCTTGTATTGTGGTTTTATATAATCCGAATAATGATATGTGCATTTGGCAAAAGTTGACTGCTGAAACAATCGAAAGAACTAGTGCTGGAAAAGGAAATGGATTTTTTGTCAAGATCCCTTTAAATCAAGTTTTTTTGAATGATTCGTCGAATAAAAAACTTCTTTCTTTTACTAATTTACCGCAGCATATTACAAATTATAACTTTTTACTATCTCAGAAAAAATTCATGCAGATTATTCAAGATGGTGGCAAGATTAAACTTTATTCAAAAGAATGGGTAAATAAGAGTAGTGGTAGGGGATGTGTAGAGTTAATTGTTGATGATGGAAAAAGTATTCAAAAGTATTCTTATCCATATTGGTTTCCTTTTACGCCGTATACTATGGTTTTTCCACAACTATTTCCATGGGCAAATTTCTCAGCTGATGCAGATTTTTTCGGGGAGTATGACAAAAGTATTTGGCGAGAATATCACTGCTATTTTGACAAAGAGAATGATGAATGGATAGTTGTAGGAGATACATTTGAAGAATTTCGTAGAAAATTAAGCCCAATGCGAAGTATTAATCTTTCAGGAGAAGTTGCTGAATATATGATGGAACTTAGTTTAAATGAGTTAGGTAAGTCATTTTTATATATAGATAACTTTGTTTCACAAAATCAACCTTATGTTGATGCAAGACCGGATGGAGAATGAAAATATGAAAAAAATTAAGCTCAATGAGAATGAAAAAAACTCAACATCAAATGAAGAGTACGTACTTGATCCAACTGAAAAGTATGTGATTGATATTGAAGAAGAAATGGACTTTCAAATGGCGACGATGATGTCATTTCAAATAATGGGACCTCCTCCTGCACTTAAGAATTATCATGCATGGTTATATGAAAATGGTTTTAATGTGGAATCACCAAATCCGACAAATGAAGTTGTTTCTCATTATTATGGAATTAAACCACTATGGAAAACTGAGTATTCTCAAGGTATTGTTGTAAAATCTGAGAATTGCAGTGACTATTTTATTATTATGGAATGCAGTATCAAGAACAAGGGATATAAGCATACACAAGTAATTCTTACCATTGGCGGTTGTATGTGAAATAATTATTTATATGTAGTTTATATGAATTAATATTTATATAATTTTTAAGGAGCAAAACTTATGATTAAATATAAGGTGGCAACATATATAAGACTTTCTAGAGATGAGTGTTATAGTAATTCTGATAGTATAGATAATCAAATAAAAATGACTGATTTTTATTGTGAGGAAAATAAGTTAGAAGTTATAGATAAGTATATTGATAATGGTTATAGTGGAACAACTTTTGATAGGCCTGCTTTTCAAAAACTTTTAAAAGATATTGATGATGGTTTAATTAATACCATAGTAGTAAAAGATTTATCTAGGCTTGGTAGAAACTATATTATGGTTGGTCATTATTTACAATACTATTTTCCTGCTAAAAAAGTTAGATTTATTTCTATTAATGATGAGTATGATAGTTTAAAACATAGTAGCATTATGGAAAGATTAGACGTTCCATTAAAAAATATGATGTTTGACCACATAGCTTATGACACATCTAATAAAATAAAAAAGTCTCTAAGAATAAGTAAAGAAAATGGGAATTTTGTTGGTTCTTCTGTAATATATGGTTATAAAAAGGATCCAAATGACATTCATAGATTAATTATAGATAATGAAGCTGCCGAGATTGTTAGAGAAATATTTCGCATGTATTTGCTTGGTATGACTAAATCTGAAATTGCAGATACATTAAACAAAAGAGAAATATTAACTCCTGCATTATATAAAAAGATTAATAGTTTAGGATATACTAAACCTAAAAAAGATAATAAATGGAATTATGAAATAATAAATAGAATACTTAGAGATGAAAACTATACAGGCATTTTAGTTCAAGGAAGACGAAGAAACGAAAGTTATATTACTCATAAAGAAGTTAAAAATCCAGAAAAAGATTGGATAAAATATGAAAATCATCATGAGGCAATTATTGATAAAGAAAAGTTTATTATTGTTCAAGATAAACTAAAAATACAAAGAAGAAAAACTAATAAAAATGATATTTTAGACGGACATTTGTTTTGTGCTGATTGTGGTGCACCTATGACATTAGTAAAAGGAAAAAATAATAAATACTATTATTGTAGAGCATATACTAACAAAAAAATATGTAGCAAACATGTAATAAGACAAGAAAACTTATACAACGAAGTTCTCAGATTACTAAACTTAAAGATACTAGATAATAAAAAAGTAAATGAATTAAATAGAGAAATAGTAAATGATTATATTGATAAAGTAATTGTTTATGAAGAAGGAAAAGTTGATTTATTTTTAAAATATGAAAGTGAATTAATAAAAAAATAATGTCGTTATGATATAATTAAATAGTTAAAAGGACGTGATTTTAAATGAGTGAAAATCAAGATAAAGTGTTTGGTAAAACGAGTATCAATTGGTTGATTACGATTTATTTAACCCCTCTAGCAACCCCTTATAAACAAAGAGATTACACGAATTTAGATCTTACATGTTTTGATTAAAATTGAGCAAAAAATGCAAAAAAATCATAAAATCACGGCAAGTTTAATGAATATTATTATAGGAATTTAAAAGGTGATTACGACATTTAACCCCCACTGTAAAAATTGCACATTTAACATTAATTACATTAAGATATATAATTAATTTGGAGTGATTTTATGAATAAATATAATTTAAAAAAATTAGAAGAAAAACTAAGAAGATGTAAGAGTGTGAAACTTGAAGATGTAACTTTAGATGATGTAAATGAGATAAGTTCTATAAAAATAGATAGAAGAAAACCAAGTAACGAAAGAATATTAGATTTTTTGACTAAAGTAAAAAATCCATATATATTTAAAGTAAATGGAAAATTAGTAAAAATAGAATTTTCTAATAATGAGAGAAAAGCAGAAGAATGTACTACTTGTTTTAAAAGATTTATATAGATAACGGAGGTAAACAATGGAAAAAATAGCAATTATTTCAGATATACATGGTAACTATGAAGCACTTAAAACTGTATTATCTGATATAGAAAAAAGAAAAATAAATCATATATATTGTCTAGGTGATGTTATAGGAAAAGGTACTAGACCAAATGAATGTCTTGATTTGCTAAAAAATTGTGTAATGATTTATGGAAATTGGGAAGATTTTTTTAATAATAAGATGTATACAAATGATTTAGGCGAAAAAAGATATAGACTACTTAATGAGCAACTTTCAAAAGAAAATAAAGATAGATTAAGGTTATTGCCGCTATGTTATGATATTTATATAAGCGGAAGATTGGTTAGAATGTTTCACGCTACTCCTAATAATGCTTGGGATAATATCTTAGAAATAGATAGAATAGACAAAATATATAAACAGTTCTTGCCTACAAAATATACTGGAGAAGGAATTGCTGATGTTGTGGTTTATGGACATACTCATACACAAAACTTAATGAAATTATATAATAGAACTTTAATTAATACTGGTTCAGTTGGCAATGCGTTTGATGTAATTAGAAATAAAGAAAAGGATGGAAAATGTGAAAATACAACGAATGCTGACTATTTAATTATTGAAGGAAAAATAAATAGTAAAAAACATGACAATATCAGATTTGAATTTGTTTCTTTAGATTATGATAAAAACTTAGAATTAAAAGAAAGTAAAGATAATCCAGAATTAGAGAATTATTCTAAAGAATTATTAATGGGTGAATTTAGAAATGTAAAAAAATATAAGGGCAATTTTGATGAGTCATATTATGATATTAATAAATTTTAAAATAAAAATGTATATTATGGAGAGAAAAAATGAAACATAAAATGAGGTTAAATAATGTTCCATTCAATTGTATAAAAAATGGAACTAAAACTATAGAATTGC
>CAJTLA010000059.1 GCA_910576985.1 uncultured Bacilli bacterium | reverse complement strand
AATGGATTAATCCCAGTAAAGTATAGGACAGCAAGTGATACAACAACAAAATGGTATGATTATAGTAGTCAAATGTGGGCGAATGCGGTATCAGTGACTTCAGAATATAGAAATGCAACAGTAGGAACCGAAATACCAGAGAGTGCAATAAATGCATACTTTGTATGGATCCCAAGATATGAATATCAGTATACAAACTTAGGAACAAGCTATGCAGGAGGAAGTAAGACACAACCAGGTCAGATAAATATAAACTTTATAGCAACAAGTAAGACAAGTCCAAGTACCAACTATAAAATCCATCCAGCGTTTACATTTGGGACAACACAGTTAGCAGGAATATGGGTAGGAAAATTTGAAACAACAGGAAACGCAACAACCCCAACAATCAAACCAAACTTAAGTTCACTAAGAGAGCAGAATATAAGTACGCAGTTTGCAACAGCACGGAAGTTCAGTGCGTCAGGAAATAGTTATGGAATAAGTACGAGTGCAGATGCACATATGATGAAGAACAGTGAATGGGGAGTGGTAGCATATCTATCACAAAGTAAATACGGAAAATATGGAAATAGTAGTTATACAGGAGCAAATAAGGAAGTATACCAGAATAGATCAGATAGTTTTATAACAGGATGTAGTATTGGAGCATCAGGAAGTAGCGGTTGTGTATATACATATGAGAAGAGTATAGAAGGAACAGGAGCAAGTACAACAGGAACAATATACGGAGTATATGACATGAGTGGAGGAGCAAGTGAACACGTAATGGGAGTATATAGTAATACAATAGGGAAAGCAGGATTTAGTAGTTTACCAGCAACAAAGTATTATGACAATTATGCTACAACAGATAAAACTACAGCATGTAACTCAGGAATATGTTACGGACATGCCCTAAGTGAGACGAGCGGATGGTATTCAGATACCGCTGGTTTCGTCGATTCGAGTTACCCGTGGTTCAGTCGTGGCGGTAGCATAACCCTTCCAGCGTACGCAGGAGTGTTCAGCACTAGCAGCAGCTTTGGTAGTGCGAGAAGCAACGGTTCGTTCCGGGTGGTAATGCTTGGGTAATTTAAAAAAAATCATAAAAAGCATTGACAAACATATTATTTTATTGTAATATCAAATAGAAATGAAAAAAGGAAAGAAGAAGTATCCACTTCTCACCCGATTACATATTGTTTTGGGTAAAAGGCCAATGTGAGACAAAAATAAGTTTCAATTTAATTGCGTTTTTTGAGTGGATACATCTAGTATTCACTTTTTTATGGAGGTGTCAGGTTATCGCAAATAAAGAAAAAGATTTGTTTATTAATGAGCAAATTCGCGCAAAAGAAGTAATGGTTATTGGACCAAATGGGGAACAACTGGGAGTAAAACCAATTAAGGATGCTCTTACACTTGCAAATTATGCAGGTTTTGATCTTGTTTTAATGAGTCCAGGTGCAAACCCACCAGTTTGCAAGATCATGGATTATAATAAATTCAAATATGAAAGCAAGAAAAAAACAAAAGAAAACTTAAAAAAACAGCGAGAAAACAATTTGGAGATTAAAGAATATCGTTTGTCTGTATCTATTGATGTTCATGATTTTGATACAAGACTTAGAAATTCTAAAAAATATCTTGAAAAAGGTCATAAGGTTAAAGTAAGTATTCGTTTTAAGGGAAGAGAAATGGCTCATCCAGAATTAGGGCGAGAGGTATTGCTTCGTTTTGCACAATCTTTAAGTGACATATCAGTAATGGAACAAAAACCAACTTTGGATGGACGTTTCATGACCATGATGCTTATACCAAAAAAAGAAAAATAGGAGGAATATTTATGCCAAAAATGAAAACTCATAAAGGGTCTAGCAAAGTATGTAAAGTAAGACCAGGAGGAACTGTTAAAATTGGTCATCCAGGAACAAGACATAACACAGGAAAGAAAAATGCTGCTTCAAATAGAAGTGGAAGATCAGCTTCACTTTTAAGTAAAGGTGATTATAAAAGAATTAAAGATATTATTTAAATTGTATTAAGGAGATGAAATTATGCCAAGAGTGAAAACTGGTACAGTAACACGTGCTCGTCATAAAAAGGTAATGAAGCAAGCCAAAGGATATTTTGGAAGTAAACATAGACTATATAAAACTGCAAAAGAACAAGTAATGCATTCTGGAAAATATGCATATAGAGATAGAAGACAAAATAAAAGAGAATTTAGAAAATTATGGATTGTTAGAATTAATGCTGCATGTCGTGAAAACGAAATTAGTTATTCTAAATTTATTAATGGATTAAATAAAGCAGGAGTAACTATCAATCGTAAAATGTTATCAGAAATCGCAATTGATAATCCAGCTTCATTTAAAGATTTAGTTGAAATAGCTAAAGATGCTTTAAATGGAAAAGTGGAAAAATCTGAATTAAAAAAAGAAACGAAAGCAGAAAATAAGTCTGAAGTGAAAGAAGAAAGTCAAGATTTATCAAAACTTACTGTAGCTGAATTACGTGAATTAGCAAAAGCAAAACAAGTAGAAGGTTATTCTACAATGAAAAAAGCAGAATTAGTAGATGCCTTAAAATAGATTGAAATCAATCTATTTTTTTTCTAATCATTCACATCTGAATAAAACCATGGTATAATGTATAAGGAGAAGGTAGGGACAACATGAAACATTTATTGAATTTATTTTTAAATGGAAATTTAGAGGAATCTTTGATAGATGATTATCAAGAAAAAACAGGAAACATACAATATATGGAATTAAAGGAGCAATGTTCGTTACAAAAAGTGCTTGTTTGGTTTCAGGAAAACGGACATATAGAACGCTTTTTAGAAGAAATAAACTCGATAAAAGAAAACTATTTGTATTCTAGTTTTTCTCATGGAATTAACCATAATGAAAGAGTTTTATTTTGGGCTTACTTTTTGGCGTTTCAAACAAATTTAGATCCAGTATCTATTCGAATTGTACTTGATGGTGCGAAATATCATGATATTGGAAGAAAAAATGATTTATTAGATCCAAAACATGGTGCTAGAAGTGCTTCCATGATTGCTCAAGTAGTAGATGACCCAATTTATCAAGATGAAAGAAATTTGAATTTATTAAGGGGAATTGTGGAATTACATTCACAAACGGATAAAAACGCTTCAAAAATTATAAAAAAATATGAAATTGAAAATGAACAATTATTTGATCTTTTATTTCAAATTTTAAAAGATGCAGATGCACTTGATCGAGTGCGGCTTACCTATATGAAAAAACGTTTTTCTGCACTCAACCCAAATTATCTTAGAATTTCTGTTTCTAAGACCTTGTTGCAAGCTGCACACTCATTAAATGAATTTTATGAGAAGCATAGAGAAGTTATGAAAGGAAAATCATATGAAAAATTTGTATATTGATTTTGATGGTGTTATTGTAGATACCATTAGGGTAACATATGATATGTTAGATCGATTAGAAATAGATAGGAATGATGGCGACAAAATGGGAGAATTTTATGAAAACCTAAATTGGAAAAAAATTCTTTCGTTGACACCAATTATTAATGATAGTTTTGGTTGTATTAAAAAATTATCATTATCGGGAAAATTTAATATTGCCATTTTAACGCATGTCAATTCATTAGATGAAGCGATTGCGAAAATTAACTATGTTCGTAAATATGTTAATGAAGTAACAGTGATACCAGTTCCAAGGGAACTTCCTAAATCAAAGATGTGTTTGACAAAAGAATCTATTTTAGTTGATGATTATTCAGGAAATTTAATAGAATGGGAAAAAGCAGGTGGAATAGGAATTCAATTTTCTACTGATTTAAGTAAAGACAAAGGTTTTCCTGTTATTGATCGATTAGATGCTTTGTTAGATATGAAATAGTTTTTCTTAGAAAAGGTGATTCAATGAAAACTTGTGCAATTGTATATAATCCGAATAGTGGAAAAGGGAAAAAAAATAGTAGTTTTGAGAAAGGTGTTGCTTCTATTTTAAAGAAAAAAAATTATGAAGCTGTTTTTTTCGCTACTAAAAAAGCAGGTGATGCTACTGATATTATTTTAAAATTAGATGATTCTTTTTCACTTGTAATTGTAGCAGGTGGAGATGGGACTTTAAATGAAGGGATTACTGGAAATTTAAAAAGAGAAAAGAAATTGGTTCTTGCGCAACTTCCAGTAGGGACTGTAAATGATGTTGGAACTATGTATGGGTATACAAAAAATTATAAAAAAGATTTAGAATTATTACTGAATGGTGCGATTAAATCAGTGGATACTTGCCTTATTAACCAAACCCCATTTGTTTATGTTGCTTGTTTGGGTAATTATGTAGATGTTTCTTATGCAACACCTAGAAAATTAAAGAAACGATATGGAAAATTTGGTTATGCATTATATGCTGCAAAAAAAATGATGGAAAAAATGAAGCATTATGACATAAAATATGAAATAGATGGAGAACAATTTGAAGGTAATTATGCATTTATATTTATTACAAATAGTAGTAGAGTAGCTGGAATTAGTAATATTTATCAAGATGTAAAATTAAATGATCAAATGTTTGAGGTTGCTTTCTGTAAGGCAAAGCGTAAAGGAGATATTATTCGTATGATCCCGTCTTTGCTTACAATGAGCATTAAAAATGCTCCAGGAGTCACTTATTATCGAACAAATCATTTAAAAATTATGTTTGAGGATCCATTAGAAGAGTCATGGTGCATTGATGGAGAAGAATTTTTTTCAAATGAAAAAGTGTTTGAATTTAATATTGAGAATGAAATGGAAATGTTAGTTCCATTAAAAAACATTCGTAAATTGTTTAATGAGGAGTTGTAATTATGAAAATTGGAATGTTTGATTCTGGAATTGGTGGAATCAATGTTTTAAAAGAGGTGATGAAAAAATATCCAAATCAAGAGTATATCTATTTTGGAGATACGATTCATTTACCTTATGGAAATAAAACAAAAGAGCAATTAATGGAATTTGGAACGAATATTATTCGTTTTTTTGAGGAGCAACAAGTAGATATGATTGTCATTGCTTGTGGAACTTGTAGTGGTATGGTGGAAGAATATCAAGAAAAAACGGATATTCCTATTTATGATATCATTACACCAACTGTAAATTATGTAAAAAAGAATTACCGAAGTGTTTCTTTGTTAGCTACTGCGACAACAATAGAAAAGGGCGTTTTTGAAAAAAAATTATCAAATCATGGGGTTCAAGTTTATCCACTAGCTTGTCCACATTTTGTACCTTATTTAGAAGGATTAAATGATCAAAAATTAGATATGAATCGGGAATTACAATCATTAGAAAATAAATGTTATGAAGCTGTTATTTTGGGGTGTACCCATTATCCATTATTACAAAAGGAAATTGAACAATGTCTACATGTAGTGAGTGTAGATCCAGGAGTTTGTTTGGCCGATTCGATTGAGTTAAAATCAGAAAGTCATTTTTCTTTGACTATTTATATGAGTGAATTGACTTCAGTATTGCAATCAAATGTAGAACGCATTTTGGGTTATAAAGTAGAATTGATTGAAAAGCGACTAGATTATATGATTACAAAATAGAAAAAAGTATTTTTGAAAAATATAGTATGGTAAGATGTCATTATATCTTGCTTTTTTTTTCGTTTTGTATTAGAATAATCAATCAAAAAGGGGGATTTATATGCTTTTTGTAAGGAATAATCCGTATGATCATAAAAAATGTTCTTTTTCTAACACATTGAAGTCTGCAATTACGATTGTATTAATTGTTGGTCTTACTGTTACAATATCACAAAGAATTAAAAGTCAATATTTGATGAAAAAGGCGTCAGAAACTTATGTCGAAACGATTTCTAATTATCAAACAATGATTTCTATCACTGCTCAATTTTTTAAACAAGTAGGTGTTCAAACACCAGAAGAATGTTTTTATTTATATACAAAATTATTATGGGAAGGATATTTTTCTAACTCTAGAAATTATGTTTATAATGAAACTGATCAAAATAATGTTATTGGAAATTATGGGGCTCGTATTGCAACTGGAAATGGAGATTGTAAAAACAATGAAGATTTTTTTTGTAAATTACTCAATGAACTAGGATTTGAGGCTCATCAGATTGTTGGGTTATTTTCTAATTATGAGGAAGATGATTTTTTATTAAAGGATCGATTATTTGGTAATCATGTGATTACTGTGGTAAAATATAATGGAGCAGATTATTATTTTGATACTACAAATTGTTGTATTTATGAAAAGTCTAATTTTGGTCATATTCATGATGATAAACAAGGTTTTTGTGTAAAATTAAATCTAATATCTAGTTATATGCTTGGTTATAATGATATGAAAGAAACCGTAGGAATCATACATGATTATGTTTCTGGTGAACCATCTTTGGAATTCAATACAATGGGGGGAGATAGTTCTAAAGTATTGGTTTTACGAAAATCATTAGAGCCAATATTACAGGAAATGGCGCAAACGATTGAAGAAGAGGGATAACATGGATGGAATTTTGGTTGTTTATAAGGAACAAGGAATGACAAGTAGAGATGTTGTAAATCAGGTTGGGAAAATATTGCATACAAAAAAAATTGGTCATACTGGGACTTTAGATCCAATGGCTTCTGGGGTTCTTGTTTTATGTGTTGGAAAAGCAACGAAGTTGGTAGAATTACTTACTTCGGTAGAAAAAGAGTATGTTGCAGAAGTAACTTTGGGAATGAGAACGGATACTTTAGATGTTACTGGTACAGTATTAGAACAAAAAGAATTCAATGTAACAGAACTACAAATAAAAGAAGTTTTATCTTCTATGATTGGAACGTATGAGCAAGAAGTTCCTTTGTATTCTGCAATCCATGTGAATGGTAAAAAATTGTATGAGTATGCTAGAAAAGGAGAAGAAGTACGATTACCAAAGAAGAAGGTTACGATTTCAAAGTTAGATTTGATAGAAATCAAAGAGGAAGGTAGATTCTCTATTTGTACTACTGTTAGTAAGGGGACTTATATTCGGAGTTTAGTAAGAGATATTGCTTTTAAGTTAGGAACGATTGGTGTTATGTCTCAATTAAATAGAACGAAACAAGGCGATTTTACATTATCTGATACTTATACTTTAGAGCAAATTAAAAGTGGAAATTTTGTTTTATTATCTATTTTGGAAGTGTTAAAAAAATATAAGACAATTGTTGTTGATGAAGAGTTAGAACAAAAAATAAAATATGGACAGTTATTAAGAAATAATTTTCAAGATTCTGTAATTCTATTTGTAAATCAGAATCAAGTTCCTTTAGCGCTTTATCAAGTATATGAAAAAAATAAGGAGTATTTAAAACCATGGAAAATGTTTTAAGAGGATTTATTAGTCCTAGTGGGGTTATGATTCGTGTTGCTCATACTGGATTTGAAAATTGTAATGAAGTGGAAATGGTTGCTGAGTCTATTTGTAAAAATATTGAGCGTGTTTCTGGGATGTGTACTGTTTGTTATCAAACGTATTTGGTTGAAATATCTGGGTATGTTTATGTTGAATGGTATGCAGAAGGAACAGAATTTGTTCAATTACAAAAGCCAACAGTTATGACCGAAGCTCAGCAATCGAGAATTTCACGTATCATGGGACAAAGTAAAAATCCACAAAAGTTATTAAAACGATAAAAAATTTATTTTTGAATTGTTTTTATTCATAAAAAGAGACAGGTTGAATTACTTGTCTTTTTATTGTTGTTTTTGATAATTGAGGATTTGTTTTTTAGATAGGCCTGTGAATTTTTGAATATTGTCTAAGGAGATGCCACCAGACAACATATTAGCTGCTGTTTCCAGTTTTCCTTTTTTTTCACCGCGTTTTTCACCTCTTTTCTCGCCACGCTTTTCACCACGTTTTTCGCCTCGTTTTTGTCCTAATTCAAGACCTTCACGATAAGCTTCCATTCTTCTAAATTTTTGTTCGTCATCAAATGTCCACATATAATTTGA
>CAJTLA010000058.1 GCA_910576985.1 uncultured Bacilli bacterium | reverse complement strand
TAGATCGTAATGGATGGAGGAATTTATGGATATTGACAGTAAAGCTTTTTCTCTTTTTTGGCAAGTCTATCATGGCAATTCAGATTTTTCTAACATAATTGATGAGGGATTTAAAAATGGGAAGATTCGTTTTTTTAATGATGAAGAATGGAATAAAATAAATAATCAGA
This sequence comes from uncultured Bacilli bacterium, assembly GCA_910576985.1. Classification (GTDB taxonomy): domain Bacteria; phylum Bacillota_I; class Bacilli_A; order RF39; family UBA660; genus MGBC102946. The sequence goes on along the minus strand of CAJTLA010000058.1, from coordinate 7,846 downwards.
ATTTTGTTTCTCCTGTGAGTGAAATGAAAGAGTTTCGAGATATGTTTTTATTTGGTTATAATGTTGGAAACTGTGTGAATACCAGTAGACAGTTAAGCTATTCTTATCATAATGTTGATATTGTATCTGGAATATTACCTATTTTGAAGGGGACTTTAAATGCGGAAAAAGAAGGAGGTCATTGTTGGCTAGAAACCATAAGTGATATTATTGATACTTCTTTGATGTTGGTTATTGATAAATCGCTGAAAAGTGCTTTAGGGTATATAGAAGAACAGAGATTAACTTCTTTTCAACTTGCTAGATCTAGAAATTATCAGGCGAGAAAAGAGTTCGCAAATGATAGAAGTCTGAATCGTAATTGGAAGAAATAACATGTTTTAGAATGGAAATGTTATTATGTGTTTTAGAAATTTGAACAAAAAAAATTAAGAAATATATCAATTAGATAGTGTGTTATTTTATGAATGTGACATCAAGCCCATGAAATAAAGAAGATCATTTATAAAATGATAAGGAGGAGGGAATTATGTATCATTGTTTTCGTTTAAAAAAAGGAATGGATTTAAAAAAAGAAATAGAAGATTATGCAATTCAAAATCGTATTTCTGGTGTGGTTTTATGTTGTGTTGGAAGTTTAAATAAATTCACAATTCGGCTTGCAGATGGGAAAACTATTTTAGAAAAAGAAGGAGAATTTGAAATTGTAAGTATGACAGGGACTTTGTCAGAAGATGGTGTACATGTTCACATTTCGGTTTCTGATCATGAGGGAAAAACAATTGGAGGACATTTGAAAAATGGTTGTATCATTTATACGACAGCAGAAGTTTGTTTGTTAGAACTAGAAACAGTAAAATTTACAAGAGAGTTTGATGAAGAAACTGGATTTGAAGAATTGGTTGTACAAGAAAAGTTTTAAATATTACATTGTATTTTATAAAGAGTCGATTTTGCCAGAATAGATTTTTTCTAGTATAATGGTGGTAGAAAGGTAGTGGATTTATGAATAAAAAAATCAATATTGAAAAAACGGTTAGAAATTGTTTAATTTTTTTGACATTTGTGAGTTTAATGATTACAATTTTAAATTTGACTTATGCTACTTATCAAAATCTAGATATTGAAAAAATTAATCATCTTTTGGTTTCTTATGTTAATACTTGGTTATTGTGGGTTGATAATATTTTATTATATGTATTTGCGATTGCTTATATTGTTTTAGCGCTGAAATCAAAAAAAGAGAGAATATTAAAAGTATCATTTAGTTTTTTTTCTATTCTTACAACTATGATTACATTGACATTTATTATTAATATTGTTGCAGAATTATTTGGGATGTTTTAAAAAAATAGAAGATTCTTGTCTTCTATTTTATTTTTGTATCTTCAAATAGTTGGTCCATTCTAATATCTAATACTTGACTAATGTTCCATAATACAGGAACACTTACCATTTGTTTTTCAGATTCTAATGTACCAATTAATCCAGTACTTACACCAATCATTTCTGCAAGTGCAGCTTGTGTAATTTGTTCTTTATGATTTAAATTGTATAAATTACGATAATAACGTACATTACTACCAATTAAACTTGCTAATTCTTTTTTATTACTATTGTTATATAATTTCATCTAACCACCCATACTACTCAATATTACTAACATTGTATCGTTTTAACCAAATTGTTATAATTCAATATATATTATAAATTATTAGAAATAATGAGAATAATGTTGTATAATAAAACAGAAGGGAGTAAAAAAATGAAGGAAGAACTTGACAACTTGTATTCTAGAAAAGTAATTGACCCGTTAGAACGGCTTCTGATTGAATTGCAAGTAGGGCATCAACTTTCTCCAGAAGAAGTGAAAAAATTAGATCAGTTATTGTTGGAAAAATATGTAATATTAGAAAAGGAAATGCAAAAAAAATATTATAATACAAATAACAATAAATAGAAACAATTTTCATGTTTAAAACTTTCTTTTTTGGATCAATATAAAAAAGAGAGGAGAGAGAAAATGGAAAATCAAGAATTATTACAGTATATTTATCAAACTGCTGAGATGGGAAAGTATTCTACTACCGAGTTGACGAAGCAATTGCACGGGAAGGATAACAAGATTAAAGATATATTAGATGATATCTTAGATGAGTATGAAAAGATTTGTAAAAAAACAAAAAAATTGTTAGAAAAGCATAAAATAGAAGAAAAAGAGATTGGATTAATGGCAAAAATGAGTGCTAGTGTTAGTATGAAAAAAGAGGTACTTTCGGATAATAGTGATGCGAGCATGGCAGATATGTTAATAAAAGGACTTACTATGGGAAGTTTAGAGATGAGTAAAAAAATTGATCAATATGAGAAAAAAGTGGATGATAAAGTTTTAGATTTGGCAAAAGATCTTCATAAATTTCAAGAAAAAAGAATTGAAGAGTTAAAAAAGTTCTTATAATCATAGGAATTTTTTTAGTTGCAAAAATATTTTTTTTGAGATACAATAGCCATGAAAGGAAAGATGGATATGGTGGAAAACTTTAAAAAAATGTTTCGTATGTCTCTTATTTCTTCTGTTTTTTTTATCGTTGTAGGATTGTTTTTGATTTTAAAACCAGAGGTAACATTAGCTACGATTTCTTATGTTATTGGAGGAATTATCATTGTGATAGGAGTTACTTTTTTGATTAAGTATTTTAGCAATAAGGAATATGGAATGTTTAGTGGAGATCTTATTTTTGGTGTGATGAGTGTTATTTTTGGTTTTATTTTAATCTTAAATCCAACGGCTTTGGCTAAAATTATTCCGTTTATTTTGGGAATTTGGATTGTGATTAGTAGTATTACTAAAATTCAGTATTCTTTACAATTAAAAACATATAATAATAAGGCGTGGGTTTCGACAATGATGATTGCGGCAATTACATTTTTGTGGGGATTGTTATTGTTATTTGATCCATTTGAAGGTGCTATGGTAATTACACAGGTTATTGGAATGTTTATTTTGATTTATGCTGTTTTAGATTTGGCGGAAGTAATTCTTATTAAAAAGAACTTAAAGGATATCAAAAAAGGTGTTGGAAAAATTATTGAATAAAATTCTTTTTTGTATAAAAATATATCTTTTCATGAATACTATAAATATGATATACTTTACCTAAGAAAGAAGGTTAAAATATGTTTTGGTTATGTTTAAAGATTTTTTTTGCAAGAATTTTAGATGTGTCTCTTGGAACTGTTCGAACTGTTTTAACAGTGAAGGGTAAAAAGGGGTATGCTAGTTTTTTTGGTTTTGTTGAAGTATTAATTTGGTTCTTGGTAGTACAAGAGGCGATGAATACTGATGAGGCAGGTTTAATTATTGCGATTTCCTATGCGGGTGGTTTTGCGACTGGAACTTATATTGGTGGATTAATTTCGCAAAAGTTAATTCCAGGAAATTTTGGTGTACAAGTTGTTACAAGTAGTAAAAATAAAGACATGGTGGAAACTCTTAGGAAAGAAGGATATGCAGTATCTGTTTTAGATGTAAAAGGACAAAAGGAAAGCAAACTTATGTTATTTATTGAAATTGATAAAAAACGATTTGATCATTTGCAATATCTTGTAAAATCATTAGATGAAAAAGCGTTTATTGTGGTCAATGAAACGAAATATGTGGAGAATGGATATTTTAAGAAGAAATAACCATTTTTCTTTTTTTACATACATTATAGTGAGGTGTAATGTATGTATAAAGTGTATAAAGTGCTGCCTGGAGAGGAATTGCGAAGTATAGCGGATAAATTAGATATGGAAATACAAGTATTATGTGAGTTAAATGGATTGACAGAGGAAACGGAAGTAAGAGCAGGAGAAAATATTGTAGTTCCTAATCATCAAGCAAGTATGTTTCAAACGTATCGTGTAAAATCAGGAGAGAATTTATATGAAATTGGGAAACGATATGATGTTAGTGCGAGTAATTTGGCTTTGATTAATGGAATTGAGGAGTCAGACTATATTTATCCAAATCAAGAGTTAATGATTCCTAGAAAAGGTGTTACGATTTATGTTACAAAAGATGGAGATACTTTGATGGATGCGGTTCGATATTTTAAATCGTCACCTGAGAAGCTTCAAATGGAAAATGAAAATATTTATTTATTACCTGAACAATTATTAGTGTCTAAGAAAGAGAATTTTATTTAATTCTTTTTTTGATTGTGTTTGAATTTATGAAAGTGTGAAATTATTTTAGATAGAAAGTATGTTGGTTGAAAATTTCTATTATCATTATTTTCGCATTTTGTTAAAGTTATTTGCTAATATCATTTTGATACAATATGATGGGAATTGAATTATGTTTAAATTTTTTTAAATTATAGTTTAATTCTTATATAAAACTCTTTTTTTTTGCTCGTTTTTAGGTTATAATGAACAGTATAGAAAGAAGTGAGAACATGAAGAAATGGATATGGATTTTATTTGCTACTGTTTTGTTTTTAACGGGATGTTTTAATAAGTTAAAAACATATGAGGAAGTAGATTATACAAAGTTAATGGATATGTTTGATCAAAAGCAGAGTTTTGTACTTTTTATTGGATCAACGGAGTGTCAACATTGTGATTTATTTAAGGAAACATTGAATGAAGTGATTAAAAAGTATCAGATTCGTATTACATATATTGATATTTCTAAGTTGTCTTCTGAAGAAGAAAACAAATTTAAATCGAAAGTTAATTTTACAGGGACACCAACTACTGTGTTTATTGAAAATGGAGAAGAAACTTCTATGTATGATCGAATTGATGGAAATAAATCAATGGATAAAGTAGTAGAAAAATTAAAGAAAAAAGGATATATAAAATAAAGGGGAACACAAATGGAAAATATGGAAATTTTAAATGTGGATGAATTTAGTGTTTTAAAAACTTATGGGGAAGATTTAACTGTTAAAAATTATATTACGAATCCAGCTATCGCAAGGGAAGAGGAAATTAAGAAATTAATGATTGTACTTTTAACTCCAGAAAAATCTGGATTATTGGTTGGAAAACCTGGTATTGGAAAAACAGCGATTGTAGAAGGTCTTGCTTATTTAATTCAGCGTAATCAGGTTCCAGATGCTTTAAAGGGATATCACATTGTTAAAATTAATTCTACTTCTTTACTTGGTAAAATGGTTATTAATGGAAAAGAAGAAATGATAATTAGTTTGTTGGTTCAAGAATTGAAAAATGTTTCTAAAACTATTTTATTTATTGATGAAGTGCATACGTTAATTGGTGGGAGTCATGATGGACCCATGGATTTGGCGAATATTTTAAAGCCAGCACTTGACCGTGGAGATGTAAAAGCGATTGGTGCAACTACTACGATAGAATATGATACTTATATTGTAAAAGACCGTGCTTTTTTAAGGCGGTTTGATAAGATTGTTGTAGGTGAGCCAGATGAAGAAACGACTGTGAACATTTTAGTTGGATCATTGCCCAAAATTGAAAGACAAACAGGCATTAAATTTAAGTATAATGAGTATGTAACTCGTCTTTTGATTACTTCTATTGTGAGTGCTACTTCTGAGTTTAAACGTATTTATGGTTTGGCTGCACAGTATCCAGATGTTGCTTTTTCTGTTTTAACACAAGCTTTTTCACAAGCGTTGTTTCAAAATAAGGCGACTGTTGATGTGCTTGATGTGTATGAAGCGATTAGAACAAGCAAACGTATTTATCCAGATAGTATTATTAAGGAATTAAATAAATTCCGTGAAGATTTTAAAAATCTTTGTGAGGAAGAAAATGTTGTTCTTCCAGAAGTTACGATTGATCAGATCGAAAAAATAGAAGAGAATTATTAGTTGGAATTGAACTATAAAAAGAAGTATGTTACAATGTTTGTAGACTGCGAGGTGATTTTATGAGAGCTGTACCGTTAAAAAATTATTTATTCTTAGGTTTGTTGTCTGTTGTTACAGTTTTAGTTGTGTTATATATCGCGAATTGGTATCAGGCTTCAAAAGAGTATTATTTAGAGAGCTCTGTTATGACTAATTTTTTAGGAGAGATCAAGGAGACGGAACTTGAAAATTATATTTTAGAAAATCCAGAAGTAGTCATTTATATTTCATCTGATGCAGAGGATGCAACAAAGAAGTTTGAAAAAAAGTTAAAAAATTATATTATTAAGGAAGAGATTGCTTCGCATTTTATTTATTTGAATTGTAGTAGTGTATCTAAGGATTTTATGGATCAATTTCAAAAAAAGTATTTTAATGGATCACTTCAAAAGGTTTATTTACCTTATCCAAATTTGTTGATTGTACATGATAAAAAGGTAGTAGATATTCTTTATAAATTAAATCAAACACCTGATATTAAAGATGCAGAGCGTTTTTTAAAGAAAAATGGAGTGGTAGGAGATGCTTAATGTTGTATTGTTTGAACCAGAGATTCCTGGGAATACTGGTAATATTATGAGGACATGTGCTGGAACAGGTACCAAGTTGCACTTAATTAAGCCACTTGGTTTTTCGTTAGAGGAGAGATATTTAAAGCGTTCTGGTGCTAATTACATTGAATATTGTGATTATACGGTTTATGAGAATTATGACGATTTTGTTTCTAAGAATCAAGGGACGTATTATTTTTTGACTCGTTATGGGACGAAGTCTCATACTTCATTTGATTATAGGAGTTCTAAAGAACCAATTTATTTGATTTTTGGGAAAGAGAGTACAGGGTTACCAAAAGAAATATTACAGTCTCAATTGGATCATTGTATGAGAATTCCGATTAATGAAAATATTCGAGCACTCAATTTGTCTAATTGTGTTGCGATTATGGTTTATGAGGTTTTAAGGCAATTGGATTATCCTGATTTGTTGTTTTCGGATCCGTTTAAGGGTGCTGATTATTTGATGAAAAAATCTTGAAAAAATGCTTTTTAAATGTTATGATGTTGGTAAGAATATAAGGGAGGAAAAATATGGATTTTTTAGTAGATCATTATATATGGATTATTGCGGGTTTTGTTGCTGTATTAATGACAGTGATTGGTTATTTTGCTGAGAAGACTGGTTTTGGAAAAAAGGCATTGGCAAAAAGAAATAAGAAATTAGAGGAAAAAAGTGCTGAAAAAGTAGAAGAAAAAATTGAAAGTAAACCAGAAGAAGTTGTTTTGAAGGAAGAGGTAGAAAAGAAGGAGCCAGAGGGAATTGTGTTTGATAATCCTTTTGAAGAGAAGGTTATAGAGAAGAAACCAAAAGAGGAAGATCTGAATGTTCCATTAGAGAAAGTTTCTAGGAAACCTATTTCGGATGATTTAAATGTTCCTCTTGTAGATGAAAAGAAAGTGGCTCCGTTTGAGGAAGATTTGAATGTTCCTTTTGGAGATATGGAAGTTGCTTCAGTACCACAAAAGAAAGTTCCAGAAAGAAGGGTTCCTAAAAAAGAGGAATTGGATGTTCCATTGGAAAAAGAGATTCCTGTGAGAAAGCCTTCAAAGAAAATTACACCGATTGAGGAAGATTTAAATGCACCATTTGGAGATGTGACAGAGTTTCAGAAAGGATCTATTGATTTAGAGTTACCTGAGATTGATTCTATTAAGGAAGAGGTAAAGGCATCTGATAATGATATAGAGGAAGATATTTGGAAGTTTTAGACTGAAAAATGTCTTTTTTTTTGTGAAAAAATTTATAGAAACTAAATAGTTACAAAACGACAAAATATGATATAAAAAAGTTATACTGTATTTGTAGAATAGATTTCAATTTTGAAATTTTTTAGGAGGAAGGAAAATATGGTATTAACAAATAGTAACCTAGGGGGGGGGCATAAGGAATAAAGCCTTTACTCTAAT
>CAJTLA010000057.1 GCA_910576985.1 uncultured Bacilli bacterium | reverse complement strand
AAAAACAATTTCTGAAATCTATTCTATAAATATAGTATAACTTTTTTATATCTAACTTTGTCGTTTTGTAACTATTTAGTTTCTATAAATATTTAGACTAAAAAAAACCAGAACCATCTAATTCTGACTTTTAAAAGCTGCCTCTAATAAAGGATTTCTCACATTAGTTGCTTTCTTCTTAACCAAAATTTTTGGCTGATACAACCGTTCAAAATGATCCCCTACATAAAATGTATCATGACATAAATCCAAAACCCCATTTTCTTCCTCTAACTCTATAAAAGACTCATAAGAAAGACCTGTATATAACTGAGGCATCAAGCAAGTTATCACATTAGCACTCACAAATTTTGAAGCAAACAAACTGACTAACAAATTAGAATCTTCAATATCAAGTGTACTACATTGTCTGATTACTTTAGAATATTTTGTTAACATTTTGCTTGCTTTATAAAATACAAATTTCCCACGAGGTGTTACAATATCATACCCATTCTTTCTCTGAAAAATATACTTCACTTGAGGAAACTGTTCAAACAAATTTACCAATCCTTCTGCATTGTACTGACATAAAACATGAACCAAATGTGACAAAAAAGCACTATCAACCACAGAATCCTCCGAAAAACAATATAACAAAAAATCCCGATGCTCATCCATATGCGCTAATAAATGCTCAAAAATTGTTACTGGAGAATGAAAAGAACGATCTATACTTCCCTCAAACATAGAAAGTTTTTGATAAATCATATCATCATTCGCTCTTTTCCACTGAGCCATCTCTAACTCATACTGTTCTAAACTCATATTTCCCACCCCCTTTTTTATTCGTGTCATATTCTAACACAAAACAAAAAAAAGTCAAATTGAGTTACTTCTTAAAAGATTCATGCAACGCATAATTAATACCATCTCCAATAACCTCACTCAACTTTTCAATTACAAAATCAACTTCTTTTGGAGTAACCATAAAATTATAACCAATTGGTGTCAATACCTCAAACAAAAGTTGCTTCACTTCCTCTTCCTCTAAACCACCAACCAAACCAAGTAACTGCTTATTATCTTCTTCATTATTAGGAATTTCCTCCTTCAAATAATTATACTGAGATGAAATAAACAACCGATGCTTTGGATTATTTTTATTTTGTTTGGTATATGTATATTGCTTTCGCATATACTTTATCGTATCCGCCACAATTGTAATCGCATCTACTACCGTTGGAATACCAACCGCAATCACAGGAATTCCAAATAACTCAGAACTAATTTCCTTTCGCTTATTACCAATCCCACTTCCAGGAGCAATCCCAGTATCAGTCATTTGAATCGTCTTATTCACTCGTTCAATAGACCCACTAGCTAACGCATCAATCACAATTACAAAATTAGGTTTACAACAAGAAATAACGTGCTGAATCAAATCACTTGTTTCAATTCCTGTTTCCCCCATAACTCCTGGATTAATCGCACACACCCTTCGGTATCCTGAGCCCAAATCACCATATAAATAAAGAGGATTTGTAACCAAGACTTTTTCAACTGATAAAGGTCCCAATGAATCTGGAGTAGACTTATCATTCCCAAGTCCAATAATCAGCCCCATATCATCTGACTTTACCTTTAATTCCTTCAACAAAAATTCTAACTTTTCAGAAAAAACCTTCTTTACACAATTTAAATTCTCATGATCTGTAACATCATCAAACTCAATTGTGACATAAGTACCTTCTTTTCTCCCTATTTTTTTTCCATTTACCGAATCCAAATATGTCGTTGTAACAATAATACCATCTTTCTCTTCTACTACATTCTGTATCTCATCAATAGAACTATTTTTTAACGATTCAAGCGCTAAATCAGTCCGAATCTGATAATTTTTTAAATCAACATCATGATTCATTTTTATCACCTCGACTATATTTTTCCCAAAAATGCAGGATTTTATTGCTTTTTTTTCCAATATGAGTTAAAATTATAAGTACTAAGTTTACTGAGAGGTGGTGAAACTATGCCAAACATGAAAAATGCGAAAAAGAAAGTAAAACAAATCGCAAAAAGAAAAGTAGAAAATAATGAATACAAAGCAAGTATGAGAACTGCTATGAAAAATGTTGAAAAAGCAGTAAGCGCTAATAACAAAGAAGAAGCGACTGCAAACTTAAAAACAGCAATCAAAAGAATTGACAAAGCAGTATCAAAAGGAGTTGTAAAACCAAACACTTGTGCTCGTAATAAATCAAGATTAACAAAAAAAGTTAACGCTATGGAGTAATTTTACTTCTTTTTTTTATATTTTAAGAATTTTTGATGTATAATAAAAGTGGTGATAGTTTGAAAAATAAAATAGTAAAAAATGGCACATAAAAAAGTGTTTTAGTTCAGCAAGTTTTAAAAACTTGAAGAAATAAAAATAAATATGTTCTTTGAAATTGTTAATTATTTGTTGGGTTAAGATTAAGAATAGAAGTATCTATTCCCAGTCTAGATAATGTATTAATGGCATTATCAATAATTTGTTCACGTTTAGACTCTAAAACTTTATCAGGAATATCAGAATAATTGATATCAATAGGATTAAATATTTCACCGGTTTGAAACATTTTGTAAATACAAGTAAGCATCATAGCAATAGCAATAATAGCTTTCTTGTGACCACGCCTTTTTGATATTTTAAGATATTTATTTCTAAAATAAGGATTTTTGGTAGATTTAATGGCAGCATTAGCACATTGAACTAAAGTAGGTTTAAGATAAACACCAGCACGAGAAACACGAGTAGATTTCTTTTTACCAGCACTTTCATTGTTCTGAGGCGTAAGGCCAGCCCAGTTGCAGAGTTTTTTAGAAGATGGAAAAGCGGTCATATCAATTCCAATTTCAGAAACAATAATTTTAGCAGCAACTTCAGAAATACCAGGAATAGTCATAGCTAAATCAACATAGCAACGATATTCAGAATCAATAATTCTATCTATTTCATTATCAATAGAAGAAATGGTATCTTTAATAGAATTAAGATGGATTCTAGAAGATTTAAGTTTAACAATCGTTGAATCAGGTATTGAAAATCCTTGAATAGATGTTATAATATCATCAGATTTTGATTTAGCAGATTTACAAAGAAGAGTTTTTATAACTTCTTCATTGAAATCTTCTGGTTTATCTAAAGATAATATATAATCTAATATATTGGAAGCAGATTTACCAAAGATATCTGATAAAACAGAATCCAAAGTTATATTAGAAATAGTTAGAGATTTTTGAATACGATTCTTCTCGGAAGCGGACATATTAACGAGTTTGAATCTATATCTTAAAAGCTCTCTAAGACACCTAGTGGATTTAGGTGGAATAAAAGACTGAGGGCAAAGATCATGTTTGAATAAATCGGTAATCCAAATAGAATCTTTCTTATCAGTCTTTTTGCCTTTAACAGCCTTGATATACTTTGGATTAGCGATAACAACACTAAAGTTATCTTCTAAAAGATTAAAGATAGGAATCCAATATTTACCGGTAGATTCCATACATACATCATAACAATTATTAGATATTAACCAGTCTTTAAAAGAATTAATATCTTTGTTATGAGTATAAAAGTTTTGAGTCTTATAGGTAGTAACACCATGTTTATTAGTAGAACCGATAGAGGCAACGATAAACTTTTTATGAACATCAACACCACAACAAATAGGACGAACAATTTTAAGCATAAAACCACTCCTTTATGTAAATATAAAAGAAGCATTAACTGAATGTTTAGGCACTGAACATCAAGGATAATTCCAATGATTAGTTTACGGACTCGAAGTACCACTTATTTGTGCTTGAGAAAAACAAACTACACATGTTAACATACAGACTTATCGTTTGTAAAAGAGGTAACGATTTCTACTCACCTCGCCGTGCTTTGTAGTTGCTTCTTAAAGATTTACAAGAGTGTATTATATAATAAAAACAAAAAAATAAAAATATTTTTCTTCCCGATTTGTGGCTGAAGCGATAAAATCGCGGAAGAGATGGAGGTTAACATGAAAAAACAATTTACAATTTTTTTCTTAGCTTTAATCATTCTAGGACTGGCGTTCTATCATAAAGAAATTGTATCTCTAGTTCTAGAACGAATTATCTACAAAAAAGAAATCGTAATCCAAGAAAGTAATACCTATGCTTTAGAAAACAATTTTACTTACGTTCAAGCAACCAACAATTTTAAACCAACATCAAAACAAGACCTAAAAAATATTATTTATACTTATCTTGACCGTGGTTGGAACGATTTTAACTTTTACTGTGAAAGCGATCTTTACCCGACTTGTATTAATGATGTCAAAGAACTCGCAAATGATTCTACAACACTATCAACAATTAACAATTTTGTTCATCCATTCAACTCTTACGATAAACTCTATATTACCATTAGTAATTTTGGAAAAGTGAACATTCAAACAACTAGATTATATAGTGAACCAGAAAAAGCAGCACTAGACAAAATCACAGATGAAATTCTTGCAAAAACAATCAAAGAAAATATGACAGAACGTGAAAAAATCAAAACAATTCATGACTTTATTATTAACCATACTGTATATGATGAAGAGCGAGCCGCTGCAATAAAAAATAAACAAAATTTAGAAACTCAAAATCCTTCTCATAAAGCCATTGGTCCTTTAGTGAAAGGAAAAGCATTATGTAGTGGATATAGTGATGCAATGGCATTATTCTTAAGTAAGCTAAATATTAAAAATTATAAAATAGCAAGTAAAGACCACGTCTGGAACTTAGTTTATTTGGATAATAATTGGTACCATTTAGATCTAACATGGGATGATCCAGTAGTTTCTAACCATCAAAATTTATTATTACATGACTTCTTTTTAATCACTACAAAACAACTACAAAATATCGATTTAACACAACACCAATTTGATACAAATGTATACATAGAAGCAAACAGTGGATCATAACACACTGTTTTTTTGATGATAAAAAAACAAACAAGTAAACTCATTTGTTAATTTAATTCATTATCCATACCCTTTGGAAAAACCAAAATTACTGTAGTTCCCTGCTTATCAGATAAAAAGTCAATTTTTCCGCTATGTGCTTTCACAATCTCATTAGACAAATAAACTCCCAAACCTGTTCCATTTGACTTCGTAGAAAAGAAAGGATTCTTCATTTTTTTGATGTTTTCTTCTGTAATACCAACACCATTATCAGTAATTTTCACTTCAATTTGATCCTTCATATCTGTTACCTTTAAACTAAGCTTATGTTTTCTTTGATTGGTCATTGCCTCTACACTGTTTTTTAATAAATTAATAAATACTTGTTTTAAACGATTATAATCACCATTCATGTAAATCTCATCATTTGGAATCTTCACATTTACCTCAATCACTTTAGACTTAAATAATGGTTCAAAACTTGTCATAATTTCCTCTAACAAAAGACCAATATCCAAAATATCTTTTTCAATCTTTATCTTTTGAAGCGATAAAAAATCTTGTAACAAAATCAAAGTTCTAGCAATTTCTTCCTTAATAATCGGAACATACTTTCGACTATGTTCTTGATTATTTATGTCAAACATATCCAAATATCCTTTACAAACAGCAATTGGATTTTTAATCTCGTGAGTAATTTGAAACAAAGACATACGAATTTGTTTTTCTTTTTCTAATTCCTTAATTGTCATATGAAGCTTCAAAATTTCTTCCCCTTTTTGAAACAATAACAAACTTAAATAAGTAACAATAATCATAGATACAATCATAGAAATCATTTCAAAAAGTTTCATAGTGGAAACACTATGTTGTAATAAAAAATAAAGAAAAGAACAAGAATTAACAACTAAAAATAAATGAATAAATCGTTGATATGACCACTGTTTTTTTTCTTTGATCATAAACAATAAAAAATAAATAAAATATTCTAACACCAATACAATCCAATAAAATTGATAATAATGATGGGTATATAGAATCAAAAAGGTACTGATAAACAAGATACCAATATGTCGTTTTTTAATATATGCTATCATCAAAGGCACATTCATAATCAAGACATTCGGTATTTCAGTACCAATATTTCTTCCAAACCGAAAAATTAAATAAAGGGAAGAAAAAAGAGCCAATTCAAGAAAAATGTTATTTTCTTTTTTATCAATATTACTACTATAGGCAACGTAAATTAAATATAATAGTAATGGGAAAAATATCAATATGATATTTAATAACGTCATCTCAAAAAAATTCATTTTATCACCTCACCATCATTATAACTTTTTTCCTTTGTCGATATTTGTCGAAATATGGAAAAAAGTGATATTTTTTATCACTTTAACTCATCAATATATTTTTTTATTTGTTTTGCTTCTGGTCCTAAAATGATTTTAAGTTGATTATCAATTTCGACAATTCCTTGGGCACCTAACTTCTGAATCGCTTCCTTATTAACTTTTGAAACATCCTCTAAAGTTACAATAAATCTAGATTTATTTACTTCATAATTGATCAGATTTTTTTTCCCACCCAAACACTCAACCAACTTATTTATCTCAATTTTAAAATCTTTCTTCTTTGATTTGGTGATTGCGATTGCAATAACTAACAAAACGGCAACAATAACTGCATATTGAATATATTCCATAACATCACCTACTTCCATTATACTATAAAATTCTCATTTTGAATACTTTTTTTCAAATTTTAAAAATTTTGTCATATTATACGTTGTTCATTGAATAAATTATCATTTTGGTGTAATATAAATGCAGGTGATGACTGTGAAACGGATTTCTAAATATAAAACAGATAAATGGATTTTAATGACACTTATTTTATTTGCCGCCATCAGTATCCTAACAATCTGGAGTGCTACCAAACTATTACCTAGTTATTTAGCTGACTTACCACTAAAACAAACCTTATGGTATTTGGCTGGATTCGCACTTGCTTATTTTATGATGTTTCTTGGAAAAGACTTTATTTATAAACATGCTTGGTATTTATACTGGTTTGGTGTCATTGTTTTATTACTACTACTCTTTTTTGGAAAACCAATTAATGATGCAAAATGTTGGTTTTCTATTCCTGGAATAGGAACCATTCAACCAAGCGAATTTATGAAAATTATATTAATTATCACATTGGGAAAAATGATTGAAGATTTTTCAATCCAACATAAAAGCCCATCTGCAAAAGACGAATTTTTTTTCCTATGTAAGATTGGAATTGTTGTTTTCATTCCAAGTATTTTGACTTTTTTAGAACCAGATACAGGTGTTGTGTTAATTTATTTGTTAATTACCATTACAATGTTATTTGTATCTGGAATTCGTTATCGGTGGTTCATTATGTTATTTACAATCTTATTTTTATTGATAGGAACTGTAATTCTTATTTACTTTATAAATACAGATTTATTTGTGAAAATATTTGGAACTTCTTTTTTCTTAAGAGTTGATCGATTATTAGATTGGTCATCAAAATCTGGATTTCAATTAGAAAATGGAATGAGTGCGATTGGAGCTGGAGGATTATTCGGAAATGGTTGGAATCAAACTCCGATTTATTTTCCAGAACCTCAAACGGACTTTATATTTGCTGTTTTTTCAAATAATTTTGGTTTTTTAGGATCAGTATTATTAATTGGTTTAATTACTTTCTTTGATATCAAATTAATTTTACTAGCTTTACATAGTAAATTCCCAATTGATAAATATGTCATTTCTGGTATATTAGGAATGCTCATCTATCAACAAATTCAAAATATTGGTATGACTTTTGGATTAATGCCAATTACAGGAATTACACTTCCATTTATCAGTTATGGTGGTTCTAGTTTATTAAGCTATATGATTATGGCTGGAATTATCTTTAATATTTCCAATTCTAATTTTCGATATACAAATTAAAAAGGACTTTAATGAAATCATTATGGTCCTTTTGTTGTGTTATATCATTATTGTAGTACCACCCGGAACGAGAGGCCGCCGTTCGCACTACCACCGTCGCGACTGAAGTAGAACACTCCCGCATTCGTCGTATTGTAATAGCTACCGCCACGAAAGAACCACGGGTAACTCGAACCGACGAAGCTGGCGTAATCTGAATACCATCCGCTCGTCTCACTTAGTGCATGTCCGTAACATATTCCTGAATTACATG
>CAJTLA010000056.1 GCA_910576985.1 uncultured Bacilli bacterium | reverse complement strand
TATCTACATTATATAGGAGTACTTGGTTCTTGTCAATGAGATATTACTTCCTCATTGATAATATACCTCATAAGTATCCCTAATTCCTTCAAAATACGAAAAAAAATTTTTTTTAATTTCTTAAGTTACTTTTTTAGGAGGCAATCTATTCATCTTGCTTTATAATCATTATATAACACAAATAATGTTTATTTTTCCCAACTATTCTGTCATTCATTCAAATTTCCAATTATACTTGTTTTTAGTAGCAAATAAACTATTTTGGTTTACTTTCCAACATATTCATTTTCTACTTTTTTATTCAAACAACATATTTTTTTACTAATTCGGTTTTTAAATTATGAGGTTCTTTTTTTTGTTTTTAAAATGTGCTACTATAAATATAGGTGATTACTTATGAAAGCGGTTGGAATTATTTGTGAATATAATCCATTTCATAATGGGCATATTTATCATATTGAGCAAGTTAAAAAACAGTTTCCAAATCATGTCATTGTATTAGTGATGAGTGGTCCTTTTACACAGCGGGCTGATGCAAGCATTTTAACGAAATGGGAAAAAACAAAAATCGCATTAACTTATCAAGTTGATCTTGTTATTGAGCTTCCTTTTGTTTTCGCAACTGGGGGGGCTGATCTATTTGCGAAAGGTGCGATTACAATACTGAATGAGTTACAAGTAGAATATCTTGTTTTTGGTAGTGAAGAAAATAATATCCAAAAGTTATCGAATATTGCTTTGATTTGGTTTGACTCTAAATTTCAAGAAAATATCAAGCAACTTGTTTCTGCTGGGATCAATTATCCTACGGCTGTATCGAAATCTATAAAGCTGTTTACGGGGTTATCCATTTCTACCCCAAATGATTTACTAGCTGTTTCTTATATCAAAGAAATTAAAAGAATTAATTCTACTATCATTCCTGTTTCGATTCAAAGAACGAATTCTTATCATGACACACATTTAAATGATCCTATTTCTAGTGCTAGTGGGATTCGAGCTGCAATTCAGGAAAACAAAGATATTCGTCTTATGGTTCCAGAAATTACATTAAATTTACTTCATAGAGAAATTCATACAGAAGCTTATTTTCCTTATTTAAAATATAAAATTCTATCTGAAATGAACACTTTAATTCGTTATCATGAGGTAACAGATTCTCTTGCTGCTAGAATTAGAAAATCTATTGTTGTAAGTAATTCTCTTGATGAGTTGATTCATCTTGTTAAGTCAAAAAATGAAACTTACAGTAAGTTGAAAAGAATTTTTCTTTATATTTTGTGTGGTTTTACGGTTTCTGAAGCAATTTTTTATCAGGAGCATCCGTTTATTCGTATTTTAGGTTTTTCAGAACAAGGTCAGTGCTATTTAAAATTCGTTAAAAAAGAAATTTCTATTCCTATTATTAGCAATTATTCTAATGATTCACAGCATTTATTAGATCTAGATCTTCGTATTCATCGAATATATTGTTTTATTTGGTTGAATCAACAATATTTCGATCAAGAAATCAAACAAATACCAATCAAAAAAGAGTCTAATCAATAGGCTCTATTTTTAATAAATTCGTATGTTTTGCTTTATTAGATGGAAATCCACCTGTAATTACTACTTTTTCTCCACTTTCTAGTGACATAAATTCTTTGGCTTTTTTCTTACATTCCTGAATTACTTCTTCTGTTGTATCAAAAACAGGAACATGAATTGGATATACACCCCAACTAAGTGCTACTGAATTGGCTGATTTTTCATCTGGGCAGCCTGCTAAAATAATACTATTTGGTTTTAAGTTGCTAATTTTTCTAGCTGTATATCCGGTCATAGTTGCTGCTACAATCACTTTTGCATCTAATGTGTTGGCACTTTCTACGACACCTTTTGCAATCACTTCTGTAATATCTATTTCTCTTTTGGTTCCAAATTGTTTTTTGTAGTCATAAGCTTTTTCTGCTTCCATACAAATTTCTGACATATAGCGAACTGCTTCTATTGGATATTTTCCGATTGTAGTTTCACCTGATAACATAACAGCATCTGTTCCGTCTAATACGGCATTAGAAATATCACTTACTTCTGCTCTTGTTGGTCTTGAATTTGTATACATAGAAGCGAGCATTTCTGTTGCTACAATACATATTTTTCCATATTCACGGCATTTTTGAATCATTAGTTTTTGTAAGATTGGAAGTTCAGCCATAGGCACTTCTACTCCTAAGTCCCCACGCGCTACCATAACTCCATCTGAATGCATCACAATGTCTTCTAAATTAGAAATGGCTGTGTTGCTTTCTACTTTAGAAATAATTTTCATGTCTTCTCTTCCACATTCTTTTAATATCTCACGTACTTCTAAAATGTTTTCTTTGGAATTCACAAATGAAAGTGCTAGAAAATCTCCTTCATGTTTACAAGCATAAATAATATCTTCTCTATCTTGCTCACTTAGAAAAGGAACTCCTAATTCTACTCCTGGAACATTCATACCTTTTCTTGATTTTAAAAGTCCTCCATTAATAATTTTACAAGTAATTCCATCATCTTCTTTTGAAACAACTTCTAATTTCATTAAGCCATCTTCTAAAAGTACAGTATTTCCAACATGAATAGAATCTAAAGCATTTTTGTAATTGACCGTAATTTTACTAGAATCCCCCATAATGTCTTCTTTTACAATACGAATTGTTTTTCCTTCTATTAATTCAATTCCTTCTTCTGGAGCTAAACCAGTTCTAAAATCAGGACCTTTTGTATCATAAAGAATGGCTATATTGGCTCCTGTTCTTTTACGAACTTCTTTTACAGAAGTTACAACTTCTTCTCTTTCTTCTATTGTAGCATGAGAAAAATTAATTCGTGCTACATTCATTCCAGACAATACCATTTGTTCCATAACATCAGGTTTTACACTTACTGGACCAATACTACAAATAATTTTTGTTTTTTTTAGTTTTTTATCTATTTTTTTCATATAAAATAACACATCCTTTTTATGCAAACGAATAACATTTTACTATGATTATGATAATAAATCAATAGTTTTGTTTTTTCATTCAAAATTTTATTTATTATTTTATAATAATATTCATTTTTTATTTTCTTTTTTTTTCTGACATTTTGGGCAATAGTACGTTCCTCTTCCTCCTACTTTTATTTTTATAATTTCACTACTACATTTTGGACAAGTCTTCTGGTCATGTACATACAGTTCATTTTGAAATAAACCATGTACTCCTTCACTAGACTCAAAGGTACGAATGGTTGTTCCTCCTAATTCAATTGCATGTTCTAAGACACTTCTGATATTTTCAATTATGGTTTCACGTTCTTTTTTTGTTAAATTTGAACAAGGTTTTAATGGATTGATGGAAGACAAAAATAAAATTTCATCTGCATAAATATTTCCAATTCCAGTGATCATACTTTGATCTAATAATACTGTTTTGATTGGAAGTTTTTTTCCACTATATTTTTCTTTTAAATATTTTTCTGTTAGTTTTTCATCCCAGGGCTCTAGTCCTAATTTATTTAAAGGCTTTCTAGCTAATTCTTTTCCTTTTTCTATCAAATGCATTTTTCCAAACTTTCTTGTGTCATGGTAGCGTAAACTGGTGCCATCCGAAAAATTAAATTTGACAAGTTCATGTAATAATTTAGGTTCTTTGTTATTTCTAATAAAATATTTTCCTTCCATTCTTAAATGACTTAACAAGTAATAATGATCTAATTCAAACATGAGCCATTTTCCACGTCTATGAATATTCACTATATTTTCATTTTTTATTTTTTCTATAAATTCTTCTACTGATGGATATTCTATTACATTATTATGATAAATGTAAATGTCTTCAATCATTTTTCCAATCACGTCATGTTTTAACGTTTCTTTTACAGTTTCTACTTCTGGTAATTCTGGCATACTTCTTCACCTCGATTTATATTATAATAAGAAAAATAGATTATCACAATCTATTTTTCAAAACAATTATTTCCAAATTCATTATTTTTTTTCAAATGTGTAAATTTTCACGTTATTACGTTCAAACATAGTAACTGTCTTTACATCACTAGACATTATAAAATCAGTCACTTTTATTAAGTTTCTATTATCGCGTTCTTTAATATTATTGTTATAAATCGTATCAATGTTTTCTTCTTCTGAAATAAAGAAATTCACTTCTTTTGGAGTTCTTCCTTCTGGTCCTCCTAGCCATATTTTAATATCATTTAAATTTTTTTGATTTCCAAAATCAATCACTCCTCTTGTCCACTTTCCTGCTCCTGCTGTTGAAGAATAATTAAATATTGTACTCGTAGATCCTCCATTGCTATTAGAAGTATATGTTTTTTTGCCATCGTATAATCGTGTTTTTGGCCATGCGGTACTTGTCCAATAATATGGAACTTTATTTGTTGCTGCATCATAAATGCTTGGAATATCATAAGTTAATTTATTTCCAGATTGGTCATAAAATTCTAGTTCTGTAATCACAGTTCCATTACTCGCAAAATGATCGTATACTTCCATGATCAAGTATCTACTATTTACATCTTTTTTTAAGAAGTGGTAGGCTTTCGATGTTTTATAAGCTGTTAAGGAGGCATTATCAGTCGCTTCTACATAAATATAATAAGTTCCTTCTTCTAAGTTGGATAAATCATATTGTATCATATTTGTATATTGGACTTCGCTCCAAGGAACGTTTTTAGGATCTAAATTCTCATTATCTTTGATCAGTGAAAAACGATATTGTTTCATTCCAGAGGAATAATAAGGGTCTGTAACGTCTGCTTTTATTTCTAAAAAGTTGTGATTTCTAGTTGTTAAAATATCATTAATAATTGGTTTTTTTGTGTCTTTCGGATAAATAAAATAGTTTGTATCCATTGTTGGCATTGTATAAACAGATGTAAATGTTCTATCATAAATACATGGTAATGACATATTTCTGCTTTGAATATATGTAGAAGTAAAATACGCATCTGGTTCTAGTGAATAGCGATACATTTTCATTTGTTTTGGTTGTCTTCTATCATTTCCACCAGTCCATAAATGAGTCGTTTTCAGCTCTACTTCCTCACCAAAATCCACTAAAAATCTAGACCATTTATCTGTTGATGTAGAATTATATATAAATAACGTGCTTGTGGTTCCACCATCTGAATTAGAGGTATAGGAATACTTTCCATCATTTAAATGTTCTTTTTGCCAATATGAGGTATTATTCCAATAAACTGGAACTCCATTTGTAGTACTATCATAAACTGGCCCTACTGTGTAAGTAAGTTTATTATTAGAAGCATCTAAAAATTCCAATTCATTAATGGCAGCTCCATTTCCATCTAAGTGTTCTAGTACTTCTACTATCACATATCTAGTAATCATTGATTCATAAGAAAATTCATAGGTGGTGTTTGTTGCTTTTACATGATTTTGATTATCTTTTACTTCTACTTCTATTTGATATTGTTCATGGTTTGAAAATTTTTCAAAAGGAAATAAGTATTCATTTGCTTCTGAACTGTAAGAATCTATTACTTGATTATCTTTTTTTATTTTAAATTCATAATTAATAATTTGTGAATTTTTGGAAGTTGCAGAAGAAGTAACCAGTAAGCCTTCTCCCCATTTTATTTCGGTCGCTAAGTCTCTTATGATAATTGGGTTATCTGTGCAAGGAGAAGATGATACTATTAATTTATTATCTGAATATTCTTTTCTAGCACACCATTTTCCATTATCTATTTCTACTTTTGTTTTTCCAGTTTTATCAATTATAATTTCTCCATACGCATCTATTTTTCCTTGAAAGGAAACACTAGGGGTTATTTGATTATCTTCAACTGTATAAGAAATAGGTAATTCTCTTTCATTTATTACTGCATCTAATTTAACTCCTTCTATAACATGATAAACACTATTCAGAAAAGCTTCTCGTTTAGATTTTTTTACAATATTTAAAATAATTGGTACTACTATCATGGCAATGATTGCAAGTATTACAATCACTGCTAGGAGTTCTATTAATGTAAACCCTTTTTTTTTCATCTTCTACACCTTCTATTATTTTATTATAGCACAAAGAAACTAAGACTTTTAAAGTTTTAGTTTCTTTTTTTTATTTTCTGAATACAATATAATAGGTGATACTATGAATCGTAACAATAATTGGTGGTGTGGTAGAGGAAAATGGTTAATTGCGCATTTTGTTTGTTGCGTCATCTTATTTTATCAATTATTACTAACTTTTTTTATCGTTACTCGATTTAATTTATTTTTAATTTTCTTTTTTTGGATTCTATCTGTTATTTTCTTGTTTCGAATAATATGGTGATAGTAGTATTTCAGTTTTATAAAGTCTATCTATTAGTGTTCCTATAATTTTACAGTTTTCATATTCTGTTTCTGTGAGTTCTAGTTTGTCTGGTAATGCGATTAATATAAATAATAAGATTCTTTCATGTTCGTTTAATGGATAATTTTTTTCATAACGTTTTAATATTTCTGAAAAATCAAATTCTAATGAATGGTTTAAATATAGTTTATATAAGTCAAAAATTGGCATATCTATTCTGGCTTTTCTCCAGCTAGTTAAGTAAGCATTTTTGTTTCTAATGAAATGGGTTAAGTCCAAATTATTATGAATCACCACTTGTCTTTGTTTTCTAGAGTTTCCAACTAGTTCATACCAATGATCTAGTTCTTTTTTCGCATACGATAAAGCTGCATATATTTTAGAGATATTTCGTGCAAGTAAGTATTCACTTGGGCTCATATAAATATGAGATTCTATTAGGCTCATTCTATCATTGTAATCGCTATATAGATATTCTATATTGTTTGAAATATCTTCGAAGATTCTTTTATAGTCTGCTTCGTCTACTTCTTTAAAATGGGTTGTTTTATTGTGTAATAAACTAACAAGGTCCACTAGATCTAGTATTTTTTGTTCTGATGGTACTTCAAAGTCTTCTTCATATTGGGTGATTTCAAATTCATCATTTTCATCACTCACTATTTTAGGGTAGTATCCAAAACTTCTAGAGTCTAAATATTTATAAATAGAATTGGTTTTATTTTGATTTTTTTTGCATGCAAATCTACCTTGTTCAGTATCTACAAATGTTACGGATCCTTCTTTTTGATAGCGATGTGGTTTTAAGGCATATTTTTTTAATACGTTATTCACTTGTCGCATGATAAATGGCTGGAATAATGAGTTTATCTCCTAGTTTTACTTCAGATAAATCATTATATGCTGCTAGATCCTCTCTAGAAATGGCATAACGTGTTAAAATGTTTTCAATAGAATCTCCTTCTCTAATGATATATACACGATATGTCATATATGTTTCGTTTGTTTCATCCATTGCTCCAAATAAGGATACGGTTTCGTTTTCTACAGTGATTTCTTTTTCTTCTTTCACAGTAATAATTTCCTCTCTTTCTTTTGGTTCTTCTTTTATGGTTTCTTCGATTTCTTGTCTGATTTCTTCTATTGTTGGTTCTTCTATTTCTTCTATTTTTGTAACTCGTACTTCTTCTATCAGTGATTTTTCTTCTAGTTTATCTACACATACTTCAATGTTAACAGAAAGTACGTTTTCATTGACGATTTCATAGTAAAAGTCTTCTATATCCACAATACTATTATCTAAGATATAGTGATCGTCCATGTGGATATCAAATGGCAAGTCATAAGAGAATACTTCTGTATTTGTACTCGTATCTGTGATTTTATATTCTCCGTTCAAAGAAAATGATCCTGATATTAAGTGTTCATCTTCTTTGTGTAAAGAATGTTCTAGTGAAATACTTGTTATTTCCGCCAAATTTGTTTTAAACATAATTTCTTTTTTAAATGGAACTATCTTTTTCATATCATTTACCCCTTCCAGTTCATTACACTATATGAGGGATGATTAGAGAATATGCGAAAAAAACTATCTTTTGATAGTTTTAATTTAAGAGGGTCACTCGGAACGAAAAACTACTGTACTGGAACGAGAGACCGGCGATCACATTACCATCATAGCTGCCGAAGCTGAACACTCCTGCATTCGTCGTATCGCTATAGTCTCCTCCACGAATGAACCATGGGCGACTCGAATCGACAAAGATAGCGTAATCGGAATACCATTCTTTCATCTCACTGAGTGCATGGAGAGTATAGAAAAAGTTGTGTAAAAAGAAAACCTTCCAGTATGATAAAATAAGAAAAGGAAGGTTTTAATAATG
>CAJTLA010000055.1 GCA_910576985.1 uncultured Bacilli bacterium | reverse complement strand
ATTTATCTAATTCTATGTTTAATTTTATGAAAATGATGTCATCTTCAATTCCAATGATTTTCCCTAACATATTACTTCCTCCCTATTATAGAGTATTATACTCTATTTTTGATAAAATAAAAAGAGAAAGTTTTCTCTTTTTGTAATTTTTAAGATTTTTACTTTGTTTATTAATTACTCTTTTTTAGTCTAGCTAGATGGTGCTGAAAGAACAGTAACTATGTAAATTTACCATTCTAGATTCTGATTTATTTGTGTAATCATCCCTCTAATATTTGTAAACAGTTTCTTATGATTAGCGTTTTTATATTAATGGTTTTCTTGTATAGACTAGTGTTTTTGGAATCACATAAAGTTCTATTTCACATGATTGTTTAAAATGAATAAATCCAAATCCAGCAATTACGACATCGGAATCTTCTTCTACATGAATCTGATGTTGCTCTAAATTTTTTAGTTTTTCTGTTTCTTTATAAAGGCGTTCTAATCGAACGGTGTTAGCGACATAAACTGTTACGCTATTTTGACATTTGATATCCATTCTCATCAAGTTTTCAAATAAAATGGTTTGGTCTACTTTCACTTGGTATGTAATTGGACGAATTTCTGATTTTGGTGTTATTTTTTTAAGTGTTTTTATATCAACATGTTCTGTCATATTTCCTGAATCTAATAATCCTGGTGTATCTAATAATATTAAGTCATCATCAATTTTGATTTCAATTTCCGCTAGTGTTGTTGAAGGCAACATTGAGGTTGTAATCACTTCATCACTGGTAGAATAATTATATAATATTTTATTTACCATGGTGCTTTTTCCAGAGTTGGTTAATCCTACTATATAAACTCTATTGCTTTTTTTGTATTTCCTGATCATATCCATTAGTTCATCCATATGGTAGTTTTTAAAACTACTAATCATTAATGATTCTTTTGGTTCAAAATCAAAATGGTTCATATAGGAAAGAAGTTTTTCATCACGAATTGATTTTGGTAATAGGTCTCTTTTGGTCATTACTAAAATAATATCGTTGGATAAATATTTATGGAATAGTTCAATATCTTTACTGAGATTAAAGATGTCTACTACTAAAACAACTAATTCTTTGCTGTCATTAATTTGTCTTAATATTTTTACAAAGTCTTCATTTCCTTTGGCAACGACTTTATATTCTCCATAATTCTGAATACGGAAACAACGTTCACATAGTTTACTTTTCTCATAATTTTCACATTTTATATATCCTTCTTTTTCTGGATTAATGGCTTGCATTGTAGCTCCACAACCAAAACATTTTTTTATCATAGTACATCCCTTTCTATTTTGTTTCTGCGTTCAAAAAATCGAATCATTTTGGTGAGAAGAAAATCACTTTTGCTGATTGGATCAACTAATATTGTATCAATTCCTGCTCTTTTTGCTCCCAATATATCTGTGTAAATCTGATCACCAATCATAATGACTTTTTTGTTTTCACATTGATATTGTTGTTTGATTTTTTGAAATATTTTTCTTGATGGTTTTTTGGAAAATGAGTAATAATCAACCTCTAGTTTTTGAGCGATTTTAGAAACTCTTTTTTTGGTACTATTGGAAACAATTATTACTACAAATTCTTTTTTTAGTTGTTTTAATAGTAATAAAGTTTGTTCTTCTATTTTATTACTATATGGGGATAAAATGGTATTATCTAGATCAAATAACAAATAGTCAATTCCCTTTTGTTTCAGTTTTTGATATGGTATTTTGTTTAATGATGAATAATACCAAGTTGGTTGTATCATTATATCCCCCCTTTTTTATTAAATTATCGTTATAATTTTTTTATATGATCCATTTGTGAGACATAGGCCTTATTTATCTATTTCAATCACACGTGCTACCTTTTTTCCGCATTTGTTACAAACTCCATGTAATACAATCCCACATGGGTCACTATATACTCTATAGTTTACCATTTTTGTACAATTACAGTCACGACACCAAACATTATTTAATAATTTTTCTTGTGTTTCTTTATTTATATTATTCCATTTTTCTCGTGCAGTCATAAGATCAGTCCTTTCTATTTCTATTATACTACATTTTATAAAAGAAAAAATAGGAATTGTCCTATTTCAGATAATATTCATAATATTCGTCAAAGGTGATGTCTTTTTCAAAAATATCATTTGCTATTTTTTTCCCTACATATCGATAGTGCCAAGGTTCATAATCGTATCCAGTAATTTTTTCTTTTCCTTTTGGATATCGTAAAATAAATCCATATTTATGGGCATTTTCTTTCATCCAAGTAAATGCTTCCGTTTCTTCAAATTTTGCCAAGGGGGTATCATAGGTCGCTACATCGATTGCAAGTCCAGTTTGATGTTCTGAGTGTCCTGGTCTCGCTGCGATACTGTCAGCATATTCTTCTCCTGAACTGGTTTGATAGGAATTATAAAGATATTCTTGCCATCCATAGTCTCTATAAGAAGAGTTAATGATAATGGTATAACCTTCTCTTTTGGCTGCGTTAAATAGTTCTTTAAAAGCGTTATAAGCATCATTTCTTAAACTGTTATCTTCATAGGCATACATTGGTGAACATTCTTTGATATCATCTGGTTTATAGTCTTTTTCTAGTTGATAATATTTATTTACTAGCATGGTTTCATTTTTGGAAATATCTGTTTTTTCAATGTTTGTGTAAAATTCATGGTCTGCTTTTACATTTACAATACTCACTACATTTTTTAGTTTTTCATTTTTATGGTTGTTTTTATAATCTAAGTATTTTTCTAAGTTTTCAAATTTTAAGTATTTTTGTTTTAAAAGTTCTGGAATTGATTTGTGGTATTTTCTTTTTAAAATCACTTGTAATTCTTTTTCTTTTGTATTATTGATAATGGTTTCTACTTCTTTCTCAGAGTATCCTAATTCTTCTAATTTATAAGCGGTACTATTTTTTAGTTTTATATCCCGTGTAATCCCAATAATACCAACGATTATCGCTACTAATATCGCTACTAAAATAATAATTCGGTCTACTCTTACTTTTACTTTTTTTGTCATATGATCACCATATTCATTATATAGAAATTAAAAAAAAAAGTAAATAGTCGAAAATTTTGTCTATTTTTTTGTCTTTTTCATATCTTTTATTAGAGGTGAAAAAAGTGAGAAAATGGGTTATATTATGTATTTGTTTATGTTTTATTCCACTAACTTCTATTTCTGCAGAGGAAAATGTAGTATTAGCAGAAAATGCGAAATCAGCTATCATGATTGAAGCAAGTACTGGAACTGTTTTATTTGAAAAAAATGCGCATGAGAAATTAGCGCCTGCTTCTATGACAAAGATGATGTCCATGTTATTAATTGTCGAAAGTATCGATAAAGGAGTTATTCAATGGGACGAGATGGTTACTGCTTCAGAGAATGCTTCTAAAATGGGTGGAAGTCAAATTTTGTTGGAAACCAATGAGCAGATGAGTGTTCGAGATTTATTTAAGGGAATTGCTGTTGCAAGTGGCAATGATGCTGTTGTTGCTATGGCAGAAAAGATTGCTGGAACAGAAGCAAATTTTGTTTCTATGATGAATGCTAGAGCCAAAGAATTAGGGCTTAAAAATACCAATTTTAAAAATCCACATGGATTAGAGACTGCTAATCATTATTCTAGTGCATATGATATGGGTATGATTGCCAAAGAACTGGTAAAGCATGAAGAGATTTTTCAGTATACTTCTATTTATGAGGATTATTTGAGAAAAGGAACGGATCGTGAATTATGGTTAGTGAATACAAACAAGTTGGTACGTTTTTATCCTGGAGTTGATGGTCTTAAAACGGGTTATACAAAGGAAGCTTTATATTGTTTAACGGCAACTGCGCGCAAAAATGGAATGCGTGTCATTACGGTTGTTATGGGAGAACCAGATAGTAAAATTAGACAAAAGGAAACAACGGAAATGTTAGATTATGCATTCGCACAATACGAAACAGAAACATTATTATCTCAAAAAAGTGAGCTTGGAAATGTTGAAATAGAAAAAGGAAAATCAAAATATATTACGGTGATACCTTCTGAAGAGATTACTTTGTTACACAAGAAGTCAGAACCGAAAAAAAATGCGACTTATGAGCTTCATATGGGTGATATCAAAGCTCCAATTAAAAAGGGAGATATCGTTGGTTCTTTAGATGTGATTGAAGATTCTAAAGTAATTCGTAAGATTTCAGTCACTGTAAAAGAGGAGGTAAAAAAGGCTAACTTTTTAGAACTTTATCTACGTTATTTGAAAGATATTCTAAGTGGAGATATTGCATTTTGATGTAATATCTTTTTATTTTAAAAAGTCTGTTATATACTCTATATGGTCAAAAATATGGAAAAGGTTCATTCTCATTATTTTTATTACAGGTTCCTTTATAGTTCATATGATGGGTAATATAAAATAGGACATGTTCCTATTTTTTTGTTTTTTGCATATACTGTATTGGTGATTTCTATGAATGAAAAACGGTTTCGATACGCAGTTTATGTTGTTTTAGTGATTTTAATTTTATTATTTTATACGAAAGATATTGATTTATTTGGGAAAAATTTTTATAAAAATATCAAGTCTATTGATCATCCAGAAGCAATCATGGTTCTTGTTAACAAAACTTATAAATTAGACGATCGTTATATTCCAAATGATTTAGAAACAATTTCTACTTCTTATGCTTATGAAAATAAACAACTTCGTAAAGAAGCAAAAGAGGCTTTTGAGAGTTTAAGTAAAGAGGCTGAAACTTTAGGGTTTCGGATCATTGCCACTTCTGCTTATCGCGATTATGATTATCAAAAAAAATTATTTGAAGAGTATGTTGCTGATAAAGGAGAAGTGTATGCTTTAGAGTGTTCTGCAAAACCAGGACATTCGGAACATCAAACTGGTTTGGCGGTTGATGTAGCTGGGTCCAATGATGATTATGACGAATTTGAAGTTTCTATGGAATTTCCTTGGATGAGGGAAAACGCTCATAGGTATGGATTTATTTTGCGATATCCAAAAGGGAAAGAAGGAATTACAGGGTTTAAATATGAGCCATGGCATTATCGCTATGTTGGTGTTGAGATCGCTAACATCATCTATGAGGAAGGTTTAACATTAGAAGAATATTATGATAAATATTTATAAAAAAAGTGATTGTTCATCACTTTTTATTTGTCTACACACATTCCTTCTCCAGGTTTTGCGCCTTCTACGTATACTTTATCTACTAAGGCACATGAAGATTTTGTCATTGAATCTTGTAAATAACCACCAAACAGTTTCACAATACTGATTACAACGACACTAATTACTGCAATAATCAGTAAATATTCTACTAACGCTTGTCCTTTTTGATTCCATCTTTTCATATACCTTTACCTCCAATGTTACTCTATATTCATTTTATAACGCTTTATTCTATTTGTCAAATCTTTTTTTCTATGTTATAGTAAATATGGTGATAATATGTCAACTAAAGTCATTGTTTGTTCTACTTTTAAAAGTCGCTTTTTGGGTCTTATGTTTCAAAAAAATATCAAACAAGCACTTTGTTTTCCAAGGTGTAATAGTATCCATACTTTTTTTATGAGAATTCCAATCTTTGTCATTATTACCAATCTAGAACATGTTGTTTTGTTTTGTAAAGTCGTTTCTCCTTGGAGGGTTGTTTTACCAGTTAAGGATGGATATTATACTTATGAGTTTCCAGTCGGTTCTGTGAGTGTTAAAAAAGGAACTAAATTTGAAGTTTAGTTCTTTTGGTATTTGTTTCTTCTACTCCTTATATTCAAATTCTAGATCTAAAATACGAATGGTATCCCCTTCTTTTGCACCTAATTCTCTTAGTTTGTCATCAATCCCAAATTTTCTTAATTTGCTTGCAAATCTAAGGGCTGCTTCATCTGTATTGAATCTAGTCATACGAAGTAGTTTTTCAATTTTTTCTCCTCGGATGGTCCAAACTCCGTTTCCTTCGTTTTGAACTTTAAATGGTGCTTCTTCTTTAAATTGATATAATACATGACTTTCAAATTTTGTGTCTTCGTAAAGAGGAAGTTTTGGTATCGTTTCCAGTAAGTCTGCTAATGCGATTAATACTTGATCTATGTTTTGATTCATCAAAGCGGATATAGGATACACTGGAACTTTGATCTTTTTTTGAAATCGTTTTAAGTTTTTGTTTGCGTTTTCTATATCCATTTTATTGGCAATCACAATTTGTGGTTTTTCTAGAATTTTTTCGTTGAAATTTTTTAGTTCTTGATTGATTAGTTGGTAATCTTCGATTGGGTCTCTTCCTTCTATTCCTCCCATATCAATAATATGAGCAATAACTCTCGTTCTTTCTATGTGTTTTAAAAATCGGTCCCCTAATCCTTCTCCTAGTGATGCTCCTTCAATTAATCCTGGCAAATCGGCTACAACAAAACTTCTACTATCTTTAGTCTTTACAACGCCCAAATTTGGTTTTAGTGTGGTAAAGTGATATTCAGCAATTTTAGGTTTGGCTGCAGATATTTTAGAGATGAATGTTGATTTTCCAACACTTGGTAATCCGACTAATCCTACATCGGCTAATAGTTTTAATTCCACTTTGATTTTTCTTATTTCTCCTGGTTCTCCATTTTCTGCGAAAGATGGTGCTGGATTAGAACGAGTTGCAAACGCAATATTTCCTCTTCCCCCTCTTCCACCTTTGGCAATAATGGCTTGTTCTTTATTTTTTGTTAAGTCAGCAATAATAAATCCTGTTTCTAAATCAGTAACAACAGTACCTGGTGGAACTTTAACAATAATGTCATTTGCACTTTTTCCATGCATTCCTTTTCCAAGTCCATTTTCTCCTTTATTTCCTTTGATAATTCTTTTATATCGAAGATCAATTAATGTATTTAATCCTTCGTCTACTTCAAAAATGATGTCTGATCCTTTTCCACCATTTCCTCCATATGGTCCACCCATTGCAATATATTTTTCTCTTCTAAATGCCATACAGCCATCTCCGCCGTTTCCAGCTAGTAGTTCCACAATGACTTCATCTATAAACATGTTTTTCATTCCTTTCTGTTTGTTTATTATACACTATTTTTTTCCCACAACAAAAAATAGTGTGTACTATTTCTTATTTCCAAGTAATGTGGCTATGATTAAAATGACAATAATCACTACCAGTCCTATAATGACATAGTTTAAATTGGAGGCGTTATTTGCGTTTCCGGCAATCGCTCCTACTTGGACAGCCAGCAATTGAATATTTTCAAACATAAAAATCCTCCTTTAAACGAAACTAATAATTGTCACAATAAAATTATATAGCATTTTAATTCCAATTGGTGCCATAATGGTATTTTTTTTGTAGTAACTAAAAGCTAGTAATGCATTTGAAGCAATATATGGTAATGTCGTTGCAAGTGTTGATAAGGTAAGTTCTTCAAAGGCAATATTAAAATATCCAAAAAATAAAGAACTAGTAATGATAAATATCCAAGGGTTTGATATCACTTGTCTGATTGTTTTTTGAAAAACGATCACTTCTACAATTGGATAATATATTGTTAAGGTAATCAGCATAATCAATGGATATTCTTCAAATTGTCCCCATAGTTGTATTTCGTTTTGAATGGTTTCAATGTGAAAAATTGATTGTATTATCATTTTACAGATAATCATGGTAAAAAATAGTATGCCTGTATATTTTAAAATACTGAGTATGTTTTTTTTCAAGTTTTGCTTTAGTATTTGATAATCTTCTTTTAGTTGTTTTTTATAAATTGTAAATAAAATGATCATTAAAACAATATATCCAATTAAGCTGTAGATCATCATTCCCGTGGTTGTTTTTCCACCAAATGTTTCCCAGAATGCTTTCATAAGGGTTGGCCAGAAAAAATAAAGTAAAATCACACTAATGCTGAGTAAACATTTTTTTCCAAAGTCTTCTTTTTTTATCATTTGTAACACTTCCCTATCTTTATTTTTATTATAACAGATTTTTGTGAAGTTCTAAAATATAAAGAAAAATTTTTTAAAATCCATGTCAATAATTAGTATAGAAAAAACTCTTAGATATTTTCTTCGATCCAAGAGTTTTTTCTTTTTGTTTAAATCCAAATTAGATGTTTTCTTAACCACTTTAACATATTTTATCCCTCCCTTTTCCTACAATTTCATTATAACACATTCTAATAATTTTAGGTTAGACAACTAAATAGAGATTGTATAAAGTTAGTCAAGTAGAGATACCCGGAACGAGAGGCTGCTGAACGCACCACCTGCGTTTCCTGCGTTGATGGCGCTGAACACTCCTGCACCCGTCGAATCGTTAGAGACTCCACCACGAATGAACCACGGGTCACTCGAACTGACGAAGTAGGCGTAGTCGGAATACCATTCGCTCGTCTCACTTAACGCATGTCCGTAATATATTGTACTGCTACTTGTATAATTATCGTAATACTTACTTGCTGGTAAACTACTAAATCCTGATGCCCCTATTGTATTACTATATACTCCCATTACATGTTCATATGTTCCTCCATTCATGTCATATACCCCATATATCGTTCCTGATGTACTTGCTCCTGTCCCTCCTGGACTTACATTATATGTATTTGTACATGAACTCGTTGAACTACTACTTGGTGCTCCTGCACTACAGCCCGTTATATATCTATTATTATTATTTATATACACTTCCTTATTTACTCCACTATAACTACTATTTCCATATTTTCCATATTTACTTTGTGACAAATACGCTACTGCTCCCCATTCACTGTTCTTCATCATATGCGCATCTGCACTCGTACTTATTCCATAACTATTTCCTGATGCACTGAACTTCCGCGCTGTTGCAAAACTAGTACTTACATCTTGATACGTCATTGGACTTACATTTGGTTTTATATATGGACTCTGGCTTGTATTATTACAATTATTAATACTTGGACTTGTGTAACATGTACTTCCTAATGCTGCACTTGTTTCAAATTTTCCTACCCATATCCCTGCTAACTGTGTTGACCCAAATGTAAATGCTGGATGTATCTTATAATTTGTTGTTGGACTTGTTTTGCTTGTTGCTATGAAATTGATATTTATCTGTCCTGGTTGTGTCTGGCTTCCTCCTGCATAACTTGTACTTAAATTTGTATACTGATATTCATATCTTGGGATCCATACAAAGTATGCATTTATTGCACTCTCTGGTATTGTTGTTCCGACAGACACATTTCTATA
>CAJTLA010000054.1 GCA_910576985.1 uncultured Bacilli bacterium | reverse complement strand
GCTTACCAGCAAGTAAATATTACGATAATTATACGAGTGATTCAGCAACGTCAGCATGTAACTCAGGAATATGTTACGGACATGCACTAAGTGAGACGAGCGGATGGTATTCAGATTTCGTCAACTTCGTCGATTCGAGTAGCCCGTGGTTCCATCGTGGCGGTTACTATGACAATGGGACGAATGCAGGAGTGTTCTACTTCAGTCTCGCCGATGGTAGTGAGTACAGCAAGTACTCGTTCCGGGTGGTAATACTTGATTGATAGAATTCTATCATTTTAACAAACTAAAATATGGGGATAAAGTTTAATAACCCATATTTTTTTGATCCAAAAATTGGGAAAAACAACTTTTTTCTATTTATTTCATTCTTTTTCCATGATACAATAGGTATTGATTTGGGGATGATACTTGTGGAAAAATTATTATTGGGATCACATGTCTCTTTTAACAAGCAAGAACAATTATTAGGGGCTACATTAGAAGCTTTATCTTATGGTGCAAATACATTTATGTTTTATACTGGAGCACCACAAAATACCAAACGCTCTAGTATTGATTTAGAACTTACTAGTCTTGCTCATAAACTCATGGAAGAGCAAGGAATTGACCAGAAAAAGGTAGTAGTTCATGCTCCTTATATTATCAATTTGGCAAACAATAATGATAAATATGATTTTTCAATTCGCTTTTTAAAAGAAGAAATTGAAAGAGTAGAACGACTTGGAATTGAACTTTTGGTGTTACATCCTGGAAGTCATGTTGGATTAGGAAGTGAAATTGGAATTGACAATATTGTAAGAGCACTTAACACTGTTGTTGACAGTAAAACAAATGTTAAAATATGTTTGGAAACGATGGCAGGAAAGGGAAGCGAGTGTGGAAAAACATTTGAAGAAATTGCTTCCATTTTGAATCATATGAAATATCCAGAAAAAATAGGCGTTTGCTTAGATACTTGTCATGTTCATGATGCAGGTTATTCCATGGATGATTTTGATTCTATTTTGACAGAATTTGATGAAATAATTGGACTTTCAAAATTATGGGTTCTTCATATTAATGATAGTAAAAATAGTAAAGGAAGTCACAAAGATCGACATGAAAATGTTGGATATGGTCATATTGGATTTGAAAATTTAATGTTTGCAATTTACCATCCTAAATTAAAAGAGGTCCCTAAAATATTAGAGACCCCTTATGTAGGTATTGACGATATTGAAAAAGCAAAAGCATATCCTCCATATAAATTTGAAATTGAAATGATTAAAAATAAAAAAATGAATCATAATTTAATAGAGGATATTCGAAAATATTATAAGAAAGATTGATATTTTTGTTTCATTTCATAAAATAATTCGATTCCTTGTTCATATGTAGTTTCATTTAATTTTGTTTTTAAATCTTTAAACACTGGAGTAGGATTTTCATAGAGTATTTTTTTCCACTCTTTCTTTAATGTATCATATAGTACATCAAGTTCTTTTGACTCTAATATGATGTTTTTAGAACGTGCGAATAGAGCAATATCATCTTTTGTTATTTTATCTACATAACTTTGAATCAACAGTTCCTTCATAAATTCACCTCGACATATTATATGTAAAGTTCATAGAATAATGTAGGAAATATTTCATAGATTAATAATAAGGAGGCCAGAAAATGAATCAGTTTGAACCAATTTTAAGTGAAGAAACTATGTATTATCATTATGATAAATTATATAAAAATTATCAAAATCAATTTCATAAATTGGTTGGTAATGATATTACACCATTAGAGGCAGTTTTAAACATTGATCAATTTCCAATTGAAAAAAGAGGCTTGATTTTGCACAATGCAGGAGGTGTATTGAATCATGAAATGTATTTTGATGAGATGAACATGAAAGGTGTGCATCGTCCTTCAAAATCGTTAGAACAAGCAATTATAAAAAAATATGGTTCATTTGAAAATTTTAAACAAGAATTTCAAAAAATCGCTCAATATTTGATTGGATCTGGATATACTTTTTTGGTGTTAAACAGTAAAAAAGAATTGGATATTGTTAATATGAGTAATCAAGAAACTCCTTATTTATATGATATGATTCCGATTATGAATATTGATTTGTGGGAACATGCCTATTATTTAGATTATAAAAATGAACGAAACCAATATATTGATACTTTTTTTGACTTAATAGATTTTGATGTAATTGAAAAACGATATGATGAAGCAACCAAAACCGCTTAAGATTAGTAAATCAAGAACCAAACAAACTTATAAATCATTTAACAAAAAAAAGGAAAGAAATATTGCATCAATCGTCGAAAAAAGATATTATGTATTAATTGGAATTATTATTGTTGGTATGACTGTTTTATTAAGTGATCTATTTTATGTTCAAGTTTTTAAAAATGATTATTATGTAAAAAAGGTGGAACAACTTAATACAAAAATCGTAGAAGGATCAACTGCTCCAAGGGGGCGAATTTATGATCGAAATCATAAATTATTGGTAGATAATGTACCAGTAAAAACTATTTATTATAAAAAGACAAACGGAATGACAGTAAAACAAGAGATTGAGCTTGCCTATACTCTTTCAGATATGCTTGTTTTAGATATTTCTAGTTTGAAAGAAAAAGAATTAAAAAAGTTTTGGATTAAATTGAATCAAAAAAAGGCAAAAGAGAAAATCAAGGATTCAGAATGGCAACAGTTAGAAGAGAGAAAATTAAAAAATGAGGATATTGAAAAGTTACAGTTAGAACGAATTACAGCAGAAGAATTGAGTGTATATGATGAAAGAGATAAAAGAGCTGCTTATATTTATACACTTATGAATAAAGGATATTCTTATTCAGAAAAAGTTATAAAAAATAAAGATGTTACAGATCAAGAGTATGCGAAAATTAGTGAAAATTTGGATCAGTTAAAGGGTGTGAATACACGTCTTGATTGGGAACGTATTTATCCTTATGGAGAAAGTTTTAAAACGATGTTGGGAACTGTTTCTACGACTGAAAATGGAATTCCTTATGAACTTAAAGATGATTATTTAGCAAAAGGTTATTCCTTGGATGATCGTGTTGGGACAAGTTATTTAGAATATCAATACGAAAATTATTTGAGAGGAAAGAAGAATAAATATCAAGTATTACAAGGGGGAGAATATAAATTAATTGAAGAAGGTTCTAGAGGAAATGATTTGGTTTTAACAATTGATATTGAGTTACAACAAGCGATTGAAAAGTTATTAGAAGAGCATATTTTAAAGGCGAAACAAGAACCGAATACGATGTATTATAATCGTTCTTTTGTAGTTATTACGAATCCTCATACTGGTGAAGTACTTGCGATGGTTGGAAAGCAAATTTATCAAAAAAGTGATGGAAGTTATGGATTTCGAGATTATACACCTGGAGTTGTAACTTCACCTGTTGTAGTAGGATCTGTGATTAAAGGTGCTTCACATATTGTTGGGTATAATACCGGTGCTATGAAAATAGGAGAGGTTCGAAATGATGCTTGTATTAAAATCGCAGCGACTCCAATAAAATGTTCTTGGCAGGCATATGGGAATATCAATGATTTATATGCTTTGAAGTATTCTTCTAATACCTATCAATTTAGAACTGCTATTAATGTTGGTGGAGGCCGATATATTTATAATGGTCCTTTATCACTGAATAAAGATGCCTTTACAACTTACCGAAATACATTTGCAGAATTTGGTCTTGGTGTGAAAACAGGAATTGATGTTCCTGTAGAAAGTTTAGGATACAAAGGGAATAGTACTCTTTCTGGACATTTGCTTGATCTTGCAATTGGGCAATATGATACTTATACACCTATTCAATTGTCACAATATATTTCTACGATTGCGAATGGTGGAAAAAGAATTCAGCCACATTTGTTAAAAGAAGTGTATGCTCCTACAGAGGAAAAATTAACTGAAAAAATATATGAAGTGGAACCAGTTGTATTAAATCATGTGACAACAGAACAGAAATATTTTGATCGTATGAAACAAGGTTTTAAAATGGTGATGGAAAGTAATGGAACAGGATATTATAGTATTGATCCAAGTTTAAATTCAGCTGGAAAAACGGGAACTAGTCAAAGTTTTATGGATACAAATGGAGATGGTGTTGTTGATACAGAAACAATTACGACGACATTTGCAGGCTATGTTCCATATGATAATCCAGTGATGTCAATGGTCGTTGTTTCACCAGATAGTTTTTATCAAAGTACTGGATTAAATTATGAATATCCAGTGAACCGTAAAATATCTTATGAAGTTTCTAAAAAATTCTTTGAAATTTATCGATAATTTGTTATAATAGATAGAGAACCGAGAAAAGGAGGAAAGAAAAATGGCAAAAAAAGGAGAAGCTAGAGGAAGAATTACTCTTGTTTGTACGGCGTGTAATAATGAAAATTATCGTACTGAAAAAAATAAAAAAAATACGACAGATCGTTTGGAATTAAACAAATTCTGTCCAAAATGTAGAAAAACAATAACACATAAAGAAAAAAAATAGTAGGGAGATTTTTTAATGGGAAAGATTATGCAACATGGAACACTTCATACTTCTATAGATTATGCAAAATTGATTGAGGCGCAAGCGATGGAATCATCATTTTTAAATACTCCTGGAGAT
The DNA here is from genome assembly GCA_910576985.1 of uncultured Bacilli bacterium. Lineage (GTDB taxonomy): Bacteria > Bacillota_I > Bacilli_A > RF39 > UBA660 > MGBC102946. Next base: position 5,016 of record CAJTLA010000054.1, on the reverse strand, counting down.
GATGTGTATGCAAAGCAAAAGGTTAGAGTGTTAACCAAACGTTGGAGTTCAAGTAATCGAAATCATGCAAAAAGAAAGTCAAAATATTAGTAGGGAGGTACAACATGTTTAATATTAATGATATTAAGAATGGAATTACTTTTATATATGAAGATAATATTTATCAAGTGTTAGAGTTTTTGCACGTGAAGCCAGGAAAAGGAGCTGCTTTTGTAAAGGCAAAACTTCGTAATTTAAGAACTGGTTCTACAGTTGAAAAAACTTTTAATACAAGTATTAAATTAGAAAAAGCCATGATTGAAAAACAAAATATGCAATATTTATATAATAATGGTGATGTTTGTAATTTTATGAATATGCAGACATATGAACAAATTGAACTTTCAAAAGCACAATTAGGAGATAGTGAAAAGTTCCTAAAAGAAGGAATTAATGTTGACATTAGTTTTTATAAAGGTGAATTGATTGGAATTATTTTACCAGATAAAATTGAATATGAAGTAGAAAAAACAGAACCAGCAGTAAAAGGAAATACAACGAATAATGCAATGAAAGATGCCTATATGGAAAATGGGTTAATGGTTCGAGTTCCTTTATTTATTGAACAAGGAGAGCATATTTTAGTGTCAACGAAAGATGGAAAATATGATTCAAGGGCGTAAAGAATACGAGTTATCGTGTTTTTTTTTGAAAACTTTGTTTTTCTTGTGGTATACTAAGAGTAGAGGAGTGGTAAGATGGATTACGAGTCACAAATGACATTAGTTGCAAAACAAAAGAAGAAAAAACAATTTTTGGGTTTAATTTTTGTTCTTTTATTGATCGGTGTTGGTGCTTATTTTATTTATGGTTGGCAACAAAATCGTGGGGAAAAGGACTTTTTAAAGATTGCACAAGAAGTTTTAAATAGTGTTGAAGATAACTATAAAAATGATAATATGTTAAACACTGGACATTTAGAAGATGTTATTTATATGTTTCCTGATAGTTCTGTTGTAAATTTTAATGATAGAATGTTAAAAGGTGGAACAATTATTCAATATATGAATGGAACTGTTGCTTTTGCGATTTATAATGATACTTGGTGTGCTAGTAAGAAAAGATCTAGTACTAGTATTCAAATATCAAAATACAATGGTGATTGTGCGATAGAAAAATAGTGTATTTTAAAAGATCCTAATTTGGGATCTTTATTTTATAAGTAGAATTCGTCGACTTCGGTGTGGAATTCATCAATATTTTTGTGGATTGTCCATATTTTTTTGAGCTCTGTTATAAATTCTTTGTTGTCTACCTCGGAAGTAATAATATCAGATAGCGATAAGATTCCTACTACTTTTTCTTGATCACTAACGATTAATCGTTTGACTTTTTCTTGTCCCATTTTTTTTAAAGCGTTTTCTATGGATTCATCTTTGTCAATGGAAAGAACATTGTGAGTCATGTATCGTTCTATTTTTGCTTCACTATCTAGTTCACTGCTAAAGGTACTACAAATGATATCGCGGTCAGTGACTACTCCAATTAGATGTTTGTTTTGTGCGATTGGAATAAATCCTATATCGTATTTTTTCATCAATTCTGCGATTTCACTTACTTTTTGGTTAATTTCACCAATGATTAAATCTTTTGACATAATTGTTTCAATTTTCATTTTCTCACCCATTTTTATTATGAAACTGTTTCTAGTAATCTATTCAAAATCATATACTAAATTAGGTGAAAGAATGAGAAGAAGAATACATGTAAAAAAAAAGTGGGTGATTCAGAGTAGATTGAAATTGTTATTTATTACAATGTTTTTTCTTTTTGTTTCTGTTTTTTTAGTACTTCATTTTATTAGTAAACGTATTACTCCTGGATTAATGGAGTATGCGGAGTTACATGCTAGGAAGTTAGTAACATTACTCATTAATAGTGCAGTTACAGAGTCAATTGGAGAAGATTTAGAAGCGGACTCTTTGTTTTTAATTACCAAAGATAGTAATGGGGAAATTAGAAGTATTGATTTAGATCCTGTTAAGGTGAATCGGTTACTTAGTAATACCACAAATAGTATTCAAGTAAATTTGTACCATATTGAAAAAGGGGAAGTTGAAAAATTGTCTTTAATGGATGATGTCTTAAGGGATTATGATCCAGAGGATTTGAAAAAAGGTATTATTGGTAATATTCCTACTGGGGTTATATTTAAAAATGCGTTACTTTCTAATTTGGGCCCTAAGTTTCCGATTCGTTTAAAAATTATTGGTGATATTATTACAAATGTTTATACGAAAGTCACGAATTATGGAATTAATAATGCTGTTGTTGAAGTTAGTATTAAAGTTGATGTGAAGATACAAGCTATTTTGCCATTTTCTTCTAAGATGGTAGAGGTTACTTCTGATATTCCATTGACGATTAAGTTATTGCAGGGAAGTGTTCCATCCTATTATTTTGGAAATAAAGCTGTGGTTCCGAATGAGTCATAGCATTTTTCAGTGACTAAATTTGTGTTCGATGTTATAATATAGGTAAGTTTGAAAGATGGTGTTGTGATGAATGTATATCGTATATTATTTCTTTGTTTTTTTGTTCCCATCTTTTATTTGATATATTATTTGATACCAAATAAGTTTCGAAATGGATGGCTGTTTGTTGGAAGTTTGTTGTTTTTTGTTTTGGGAAAACAAAATTTTATTTGGTATTTTTTACTAAGTAGTTGTTTTACTTATATTGGGATGCATGTTCTTGCTAGTTTGCCTAGAAATATGTCTAGAAGGAAAGTAACTTTGTGGATGATTGGTATTTTGGTGCTTCTTTGGTTTTTGTTTGTAAGATTTGAATATGGGACGATTTATCCTGTCAGTTATGCGATTATTTTGTTACAAAATATTGGTACTTTATTCGATTTTAAGAAAAAAGTTCCAACGATTTTTTCTTATCTCACTTATATTTCTTGTTTTCCTAATGTGTTATTAGGTCCTGTTTTGTCTTATTTTGATATGGAAGATGAGTTAAAGAAGCGGAAGGTAACGAAAGAGGATTTTTCACTTGGTATGTTTTCATTTATTAAGGGAATTGGAATTGGTGTGATATTGATTACTTTTTTATCTATGTGTTTGGATCGTTTATTATTAGAACAAACGATATTGTCTTCGTTTGTAGTAATTGTTTTAACGATGCTTCAAGTTATGCTTTGGTTTCAAAGTTATTTTGAAATTTCGTTTGGTCTTAGTAGAATGCTTGGTTTTCATTTTGAAAAGTCGATATCATTACATGATTTTGGAATCGTTTCATGGTGGAAACGGTATGGGAAAGGTTTATCAAAATGGATTTGTTTTTTTCTTACTTCTTTGGCTTTTGGTATGAATGGGAATATTATTTTATGGTTTTTGGTGCTTTCTTTTGTGGGTTCTAAAAAGTGGTTGGTTTTGTTTTCATTTGTTTTATTAGTTCGTCCTTCTATTCAAGAAACTGTTTTGGGATTGGTTCAGTTTCCGTTTTCTAATTTGTCAGTAAATTATGACCTCAAATCTTATTTGTTGATGATATTGATTTCGTTTGTTGTTGCTTTTGGTTTGCTAGATAAGGTGTTAAAACAATTTTCTGTTATTCGAGATGTTTTTTATGTTGTTGTTGTATTTTTAATTTTCATTTTTTTGGTATCAGGAGTAGAGAATTCTATTTGGTTTTTTATGATTTGAGGTGAAGTATGAGAAAGTTTGATTTTATTTTTTCGGTTATTTTTCTAGTTGTTTTTTTCTTGTTTGGTTTGTTATGTTTGGGAGATAGAGGGGTTTCTTTTGATGAAAATAAAGTTTTGGTAAAACGTCCTAAGTTACAAAATGTGTTTGCTTCGGATCAAATGGATTTGTTGGAAACTTCTTTTCAGGATCAGTTTTTATATCGAAGTCGTTTTTTAGAGTATGCTACGAATGTTAAAAGATATGTTGGTGTGAAAGAAAGTAATGGTGTTTTTATTGGAAATGATGGATATTTGTTAGAGCAGACTCAGAGGTTAACAGATCCGAAAAAGTTAGTTTCCTCTTTGAATGATTTTTATAAGAGTCATAATGATTTAAATATGTCTTTGTTGTTGATTCCAAGTCATATTACGATCAGACCTGATCTGGTTCAGAAGGGGAGTCCTATTTTTGATGAATATGCAGAAATGAAGTCTTTGTATCGTCAGATTTCGTTTAATACTATTGATGTAGTAGATACTTTAAAGGAACATTCAAAAGAGTATGATATGTATTACCATTTGGATTCACATTTAACAAGTTATGGTGCTTATTATGTTTATCAGAAGTATGCATCTTCTAATGATTTTGATTTTATGACGATGGATCGATTTCATGTTGAGGTAGTGACAGATTCTTTTATAGGTGATTTGGCTCAAAAGTCATATTTGTTTTCGCTAAAAAAAGATACTATGGTGACGTTTGTTCCTGAAAATGTAAATGTTGATCGTTTGTATTTTGATGAATTTTTAGAAACAAACCATATGTATGATTATTTTTTGGGGAATAATTCTTTGGTTTCTTTTGTGAATGAGTCACAAAGTAATGAAGTTTTGGTGGTAAAGGATGATGATGCGAATGCTTTGATTCCATTTTTAGTAAATCATTATTATCACGTTCATGTAATTGATGTGAATCGTTATACGGATTCTATTTCAGATTATTTAAATGATCATAAGGAAATAAAAGAGGTTTTATTTGTTTATGGGATAAATGGTTTAGAAAAAGTGTTGTGATGAAAAAAATCTTAGTTTGCGCTAAGATTTTCAATTTCTTCTTTGGAAAGATCAGTTACTTTCATAATGAAGTTAATGTCAGCATTTTCTTCTAACATTTTTTTTACAATTCCTTTTTTATTTTCTAAAATTCCTTCCTTTTTCCCATCAAGATATCCATCTTCTTTCCCATCATCATAAGCGGCTTCTTTAATATCCCATTCTTTGCTGAAGAAGTCTTTAAAGTCTTCATCATTTGTAACTTCGATTGCTTCATTGATATACTCTTCCAT
>CAJTLA010000053.1 GCA_910576985.1 uncultured Bacilli bacterium | reverse complement strand
AATAAAGGTAAAAAAGAGAAAAAGAAAAAGGTATTAGCACGAACACCCTTGGACGAGGGAAAAAGATGAAAACGAAGATATAAAAAAGCTTATTAGGAAAAAGAGCTAAAGGGAGATAGAGAAACGACGGACGCTGTAGGACGTCGTTTCCGAATTTATTTTAGTAATGAGAGCCTGTAAAGATCTTGCTTTTGATAATATTAGTTATTATTAATTATGAAATTTGTATTTATTATTTTGTTATTGTTAAGTGATAATGTTATAAGTAAAAGTGATATTCTTGATGAAGAACCAGAATTTTTTACACGCTCTTAAAACCCTCAGTTAGACCATTGCTATAATCATATAATTCATTTCCAACTTTACTACTGTATTTTATAGATTTCATAATTTTATACCCAGCTTTTCTTAAATACTTGTTTCCACGTTTAGATATGTGTCTTATAGTTGCTTTAAATTGTCTTGATAAGGTGGAGCATCTAATCTATCATAAGCAATGATTGAACCAGCATTTTGAATTTTCTTATATCTCCAATTTCAGCTATTATTCTAGGTTTTAATTTATCTCCACAACCTTCCATACTCCTAACTGTATCATACACAGATAAAGTTCTTGCAAGTTCTTTCATTTTTGTTTTTTTAAACGAGAATTATTTCAGTTCCAACTTGCTTAATCGAATGTATTATGTGGAGATTGGTTGACAGTTTTGTTTCGGAGAGCTTTATCTCATTCATGCTTTCGTTAACCAATCACTCCAATCATAATATAAAAGAGTGTAATGTTCAATCCTGATCAGGGATTTACTTGTTACACTTTTATAGTATCAAACTTGGAATAAGCAAACAAAATGCCTCAATGTTAGTAATAAGTAAAAAATCATATTGGAATTGTGTACATAATTCTATAATAGATGCTGCAATATTTAACGAAAGACTAAAAAGAAAGGGACTAGTGTTGCCACTAGACCATTACCTAAAAGTACATATTGTAATATAAATTGAACCGCCCAGTACCGAATGGTACGTATGGTGGGTGAGAGGAACAAAGTAATTTTGTTTACTTTTCTTTACTTGATTATTGGCAGTATAATGTTTAGTTGATTATGTTTTTGATTCATTTTTTCGTTCGTAGATAGATTCTTTTTTATTAGTGCCATGTATATGGTGATTTTATGGTTCAAGCAATGTTAACAAAGATTTTATTGATGATATTTATTACGTTTACATTTGTGATATTTCTTACGCCTTTAGTTAAGAAAATTGCGTTTCATGTAGGGCTTGTGGATATTCCGAATGCGAGAAAGATACCTCAAAAACTAGTGCCACGTTTGGGTGGATTAGGGATTTTCTTTGATTTTTTACTAGGGCATACATTGTTTGGTACTCATAGTGATACAATGAATTCGATTTTAATTGGTAGTTATATTATTGCTCCAGATCCATGGTATACTCGTGGGGGAAGTGGTTGAATATTTTCTATTAGTATGAATAGTGGAACAGGTAGAACGTATCTTTCATTTCGTATAGTTATGTTAGGCGAACCTACAGTTATTATTGGATCATAAAAAGAGATTATTAAACGGGGTTGTTTAAAAAGTATATCGAGATTATTGTAAATTCAATACAATAGTCTTTTTCTTTTACTATAAAGAAAATGGAAGTAAAATATTGTAATGAAACCATAAGTTAGAATTTAATTTTGGTAATCATATTGGGCATATGATATTTTAATAAAAGAAGGTTGTTTTTAGTTAAGTTTGTAAATAGGAACAAAAAATAGGGAATTATAAATGGTATTTTTAAATTATGTAAAAGCGAATTGGAAGATGATTTGAATATGGTTTATGTTTTTTTATTGAGGTAAAAAAGCCTTATCGCGAGATAAGGGTAGTTAAATTCTATTTTAACTTTTAAATAAAAGTTGTGGCTATTCACAAAAAAAACATATTTTTATATTATTTTCTTATTAAATGGTAACCTTTTTTTAAGATAGGTAATAATAGATCAATTGGATAGTATAAACCTTTTTTGATTATGAGATCATATTCACCAGCATATTCCATGACAATTGAATTGAACCTGGATTTATAAGTTGACAAATGATCTGTTAAGTTTCCGTCAATTCCTCCTAAGTTGCAATAAGAGCAATTTTGTTCTATTGAATATTTACAAATATCATAAACTAAACCAATGGATATTTGTAGTTTATGAAAAAGTAATCGGTTTCCTGCATATAAGTATTCTGAAATACGAATGTTTTCATTAAATGGCATTATTACTAATGCAGCAGATAGGGTTAAAATGTCGTTTCCTTCTTTAATTAAATTTTCGATTTCTTCTGTTTGTTCTCCGTTTTGTTTTAAAAATTCTAGATAGATATTTAAATCTAATTTGCCAAAAAATAAGACTGCATCAAATTCTTCCATGATTTTTTTGAAATATTCTTTGTTTCTTAGATGAATTCCTTGTCTACTTTCTGTAGAACTTAAAATATCCATAAATTCATCTAGTTTGCTTGTATCTTTGGTATGTTCATAGAAAACTCCTCTTTTTTTATGAAATTTTCCTAAATAACTACGAATTCTTTTTTTAAACGATTTCAGAACTTGTTCTTCTGTTAATGGTTTTAAGTTGTTATCTATTAAAGGAATCATCATCTGATATCTTGGTTGTAATGTTTTTATAATTGATTTTGGATATCCTTTGTGGTGGTACTTTAATGAAAGAAGATTTTGATGGAATTGTTGATTATTTTTGGACAATGTAATAGGGATATTTATGTCTTCATTTTTTTCAAATTTTAAAATGCTTGTTTCATGAAAACAGAAATTAGGATCTATTTTTACCATATAGCAATGTTCTTCTAGTGCTAATGTTTTGATTCCTTTGGTGAATTCTTCTAAGTGTTGTTTGTTTTTAAAATCAAGGATGTATCCTCGTGGAACATATCCCATTGTGATTCCTTTTGAAAGTGTTCGAATTAAAAGGAGACAAACTCCAACTAAAACTCCGTTTTCATAAAGTCCTGGACGTAATGATTTCCAGTTGTCTTTTACATTAGCCCAATTTGGTTGTTGCATAAAAGAAAGAACAGGAGTTTGTTTTATAAAATCATTATATTCATTAATGTCGATGTTTTTTTTAAATGTATATTTCATGATTATTTTCCTTTCAATTTTTGTTTTAAATGAGATAATTTTTTATGGATTTTGTAGTGGTATGTAATTGGAAGTTCTAGTTCTCCAATAAGTTCTATTACATATCCACCGAATCCTTTTTTAAATTCATACATTCCATAGTCTTTGTCATTTTTATCAAAATTACCCGTAATTCCATAAAAATTATAACGTTTATATTGATGATTTACTGCATAATTGATCATTTCCCATTGAATCATATATTGTGCATTAAATTGCATATATTTTTTATAATTGCCACTAAATAGGTAAACAACTTCATCACCATATAGTAAAAACATTCCACCAGAAAGGACTAATATGTCTCCGTTTTCTTTTTGTATCTCTTTTGCTTCTTTTATTTTTTTTGTTAAGCTTTCTACTGAAATTTGGAATTCTTTTCTTTTTCCATCATTGGCTTTTGATGGTGTGAGTTTATCTATTTTTTGTTGAATTGTATTTTGTTCTTTTTTTAACGATTCTGTGTATTCTTTGAGGTGTATTTCAGCGATCATGTATTTGATTTGATTGAATGGTTTGAACAATTGGTACATTGTTTGGTAATAGGATAATGTTTTATCACTAAAATGTTTTCGTTCGCTTGTTTCTTCCGTTAAATTTTTAAAAATAGGTAGTTCATCGAATTCTAATTCTCTTACAACGATATTTGATTTTAATGTTTTATTGATGATGTTTCTAGTATTTTGTCTAAAATTTTTTTTGAGTTCATCAATTGTTTTTCCTTCTATATCTAGTGCGAACATCCATTTTAATTGTTCTGGTTTTTCGATTTCTAAAAATCCTAATTGTTTTAAGTCGTTTAATATGTTGGTGTGATCAAATCCATTTGGGGTGAGGTTGCCATCGATGTCACGTTCTTTTAGTTCATAATAAGGGTCCATTTTAAATACATAGCCGTTATGATTTTTAATGTATTTTTTTAATTCTTTGATCAATGTGTTTCGGATTTTTTTATTTTCAAAGTCGACTAAAACTCCTCTTGGTGCATAAAATATTTTTTTCCCCATGAAACTTTTTTTTGCGGTTAACATACTTGCTCCTACAAGTTTGTCTTTTTCTTTTAATCCAACGTAATGGGTTTCCCAACCACTTGCTTCTCTCATTTTTGCGATTTCTGGTGTTTGTAGAAATGTTTTTAATGGATGTTCATTTAGAAATGTTCGAAATTCTTGTTCACTTAATTCATACAATTTCATATTTTCACACTCTTTTCTATATTTAGTATAAACGGATTTTTTTGGTTAGTCAAATATTAATGGATATTCATTTTTTTTTATGTTATACTATGTGTAGGGGGACTATTGTGAAATATTTGTTTATACCAGGTATGAATGTAACAGAACAAGAATTTTTAACTGTAAAAGGATTGTTTATGAAAGAGAATCTATTTTTAGAAGGGCTTTTGGAAAACCATTTACACTTTACTACTTCTAAAAAATCAAAATTGTAGACATATTATAGTGGCATAGAAGAGATCAGTTTGATTTGTCATTCTATGGGGTGTAATATGGGTGCATTGGTTACAGATTATCTCAATGTGAAGAACATTGCTTTTGTGTCACCAGAGTTTATGTTTTCTTCTAAGAAGGAACGATTAGAGATTCAAAAATTAGTTCAACAAAAATATGTGGATGAGTTACCTTTTGTGATAGAGTCAAAATCAATTTTGGATCGTTTATTGCTAGTTGGTTTATTTCTAAGATCTAGAAGGTCGGCACTTCAGGCGTTATCTAAATCTTGAGGTTCCTATTATGGTTGTTTATTCTGAAGGAGATCCATTTGTTTCTAGAAAAGGGATTCAAGCATTAGGGACAGTAGAGATTATGGTAGAAACTTCTCATCATAGTCCGTTTATGAGTAATGAAGGAAAACCGTTAGTGAAAAAAAAATCATGATTTTACTGAATCATATTAGGCTATTTGATATAAGGAGGCGTTTGTATGACTGTTGGAATTGCTACTGATCATCATGGAGTAGTAGTAAAGAAAGAATTGATTTCTTATTTAGAACAAAGGGAATATCAAGTCATTAATTATGGGAGTGATTCGGAGGCTCCAGTGGATTATCCACTTTATGCTTTTTCGGTAGGAGAAGCGATTCAAAAAGGTGAGATTGATTTTGGAATTTTAATTTGTGGAAGTGGAATTGGAATGAGTATTGCTTGTAATAAAGTGAAAGGTGTTCGATGTGCGAAAGTGAATACTTCTAATGAAGCGATGTATTCTAGATTGCACAATGATGCGAATGTAATAGCGCTTAGTGCTTCTTCGAGTGATATTTTAGAGACAATTGATACTTTTTTAAGTACTGATTTTTCTAGTGAGGAAAGGCATCACAGAAGGGTAGAACAGATCAATCATTATGGGTGTTAAAACGATTTTATATGTTGTGATTGTTCCGCTTTCTATCTGGGCGATTGAAAGTATTCGTTTTAATGGTTTTTTTAAAAAAGATCGTTATTATCAAGCTCGGTTATTATATGTGTTTTGTAGTTTGGGTCTTTCTTATTTGGTAGTAAATTTTTTGTATGACTTTTTTCTATATTCAAAGTTTATTTAGGAGGGATTGTTATGGAAGAGAAATTAGAAGAAATTATTCAAGCGTTGCAAGGGAATGGTTCTACTTTTGATAGTGGAGCATTAGAGCAAATTAAAGAAGCAGTAGAAAAAGAATTAGAAAGTAGAGGAAATGATATTGAGGAACAGTAATGGCTGTTTTTTTTTTTCGACAATAAAAATGAAAAATTTGTATATACTAAAAATAAAGAATTGATAATAAAATAAAACAAAGGAATGATATTATGGAACTAAAAAAAATAGTGATCGTTACACTTTTAATTATTATAATTCCGTATTTTATTTTAAGTTTGTTTTTAAAAGAGGAGAAAAGTTTATATTTTGAATATGGGAAAAATACATATGTTAAGGTAAAAAGGGAGTCTAAAAATGTGATTGAAGAGGTTCCTTTGGAAGAATATGTTGTAGGGGTGTTGTCTGGAGAGATGCCGATTAGTTTTGAATTAGAGGCATTGAAGGCACAAGCTGTGGCTGCTAGAAGTTATGTTTTAAAAAAAATGGAGAGAGGAAAAGAGTTTGATGTGGTAGATACTGTGAGTAATCAGGTTTATTTGAATGAAGGAGAGTTAAAGGAGAAGTGGAAGGATAAATATGATGAAAGGATTCAAAAAGTGAAAACGGCAGTGGGGGAAACGAGTGGTGAATATTTGTCTTATGATGGAAAAGTGATTGAGGCTTTTTTCTTTTCTACTTCGGTTGGTGTTACTGAAAATAGTGGTGAAGTTTTTTCGACTCAACTTCCTTATTTGAAAAGTGTGGAATCAAAATGGGATGCTTCTGTTTCTCCTGTGTTTGAAACAAATTATGATTTTAGTTTGGCTGATTTTTATACAAAATTAGGTTTACCTTATCAAAATACTTTAGTGGTTGAGGTTACTTCTACTACGAGTAGTGGAAGGGTAAAGGAGTTAGTGATTAATGGGGTTTCAATGAAAGCGAGTACTGTTTTTTCTAAACTCAATTTAAAATCTACTTTTTTTACGATTACTCAGGTTGGAAGTAATGTTCATATCACAGCCAAAGGATATGGTCATGGAGTTGGTATGAGTCAATATGGTGCGAATGGTATGGCGAAAGAGGGATATCGTTATGATCAAATTTTAAAACATTATTATCAGGGAATAGAAATTAAAAATTTAAAAAAATAGTATAAAAAGTGTTATTTCGGTTCACACTTAGAATAGAGGTGAAAGAAATGACAAATAGAAAATTAAAAAAACCAGTGATGTATGGGATTTATGTTTCTGCAATTGTGCTTGTTTTAGGGGCAATCTACTTGATTGAGAATTCTCTTACAAAGGGCAATTTTAAGGAGGATAAGAAGGATTCTCCAAGTCATGTGTCAGAAACTATTTTTGAAGAAGAAGTACCTGTTGTAGGTGAGGAAACAAAAATTATAAGACCTTATTCTGATGCTGAGATTACAATACTTAAGAATTATTATGATTATCAAGCTGATCAAAATAATCAAATTAATTCTATTCTTTATCATGAGGATACTTATTTGCAAAATAGTGGAGTTAGTTATGGAAAGAAAGAAGTGTTTGATGTAGTTTCTATTTTAGATGGAACTGTAGTTGATGTGAAAGAGGATTCATTATTAGGCAAGATTGTTCAGATTGAGCATAGTAATGAAATGATTAGTATTTATGGGAGTTTAAGTGAAATAAGTGTTAAAAAAGGTGATACGATTAAACAAGGAATTGTAATTGGGAAAAGTGGTACAAATAATATTGCTGCAGATTTAGGAAATCATTTGGATTTAGAACTTATTATTAAAGGACAAACTGTAAACCCTGAAAGCTATTATGATAAGTCAGTTAGTGAAATATAAGAGCTTTTTGCTCTTTTTTTCATAAAACTTCTCTTACTTTATATACTTAAAGTAAGAGGTGTGAAAATGGGGGTTAGAGAAGAACGTGTTTTGAAAGAGGCTTCTTATATGGTGGAGACGAAACAAACTGTAAGAGAGGTCGCTAAAAGATTTTGTGTTTCTAAAAGTACAGTACATAAAGATTTACGTGAAAGGCTTCAAAGTCTTGATTATGATCTATATCTTCAGGTGGATGAAATACTGAATTATCATGCAGAGGTGAGGCATTTACGTGGAGGAGAGTCGACAAAGAAAAAATATTTAAATAAATCGTAGAAAAGTGAAAGGATATATGGTATAATATGGTAGCTATGGATATAGAAATGAGGGGGATAATATGTTTGCAAAAGATATAGGAATTGATTTAGGAACAGCAAATGTATTAATTTATATAAAGGGTCAAGGAATTGTTTTAAATGAACCAAGTGTTGTAGCGATTGATTCTGAAACGAAAAAGCCACTAGCAGTTGGAAAAGATGCAAGAGAGATGTTAGGAAGAACGCCTGGTAGGGTAAAGGCAATTCGTCCGATGAAAGATGGTGTGATTGCTGATTTTGAAGTGACTGAAATTATGCTTGATCATTTTATAAAGAAAATTAATGGAAGAAGTGTGTTATCAAGACCTAGAATACTCATTTGTTGTCCTTCTAATATTACACAGGTTGAGAAAAATGCGATCAAGGAGGCTGCAGAGCGTACTGGTGCGAAAAGGGTGTTTTTAGAAGAGGAACCAAAGGTAGCAGCAGTTGGTGCTGGAATGGATATTTCAAAGCCAAGTGGAAATATGGTGATTGATATTGGTGGAGGAACGACTGATATTGCTGTTTTGTCTATGGGTGGAATTGTTCATAGTTCTTCTATTAAGATCGCTGGAAATACGTTTGATGGGGATATTATGAAATACATCAAGGATAAGTATAAGTTATTGATTGGAGATCGTACTGCTGAAGAGATTAAGATGACGATTGGAACGGTGTTTCCTGAACATAAAAAGGAAAAGATGGAAGTACGTGGAAGAGATTTGGTGACAGGTTTACCACATACTGTTACTGTTTGTTCAGAAGAAGTAGAGGAAGCTTTGCGGGAAAGTGTTTATATTATAGTCCATACTGCGAAAACGGTGTTAGAGCAAACGCCACCAGAGTTGTCTGCTGATATTATTGATAAGGGAATTGTGATTACTGGTGGAGGAGCTTTAATTGATGGATTTGATCAATTACTTGCACATGAGTTAAAGGTTCCTGTATTTGTGGCTGAGAGTCCTCTTACTTGTGTTGTAGAAGGTACTGGTATTTTATTAGATAATTTGCACTTGATTGATCGTTAAAAAACGGTCTTTTTTATTTGTTAAGTTTTGTTAAACTTTATGGCCTTTGTATAGGAAATTTATTGAAGTTTTTTGGGGGAATATCTTGGTATATTTTCTGGCTTTGTTTTTTTATTCAAACGATTTCATAAATTGTCAATTCTATGACTCTATATTTCGAAAGGTAGTTTATGATGATAAATTATTGTGTTCATTGTTTTTGATCATGTTATTTTATAGTTGCTACAGATATATTTTGAATATTATTTTTTATATAATTTTTTTGTAAAGTATTTTTCTATAAGTAACATTTGAATTAGATTTTTTTGTAGAATATAAATCAGCTCAAAGATTGATAATATAATTTTTTCATTTAATAATGGTTACAAGATCTAGATTTTTTTCTATTTTCATACTACATAAAAATATTCTGAGTCAACTAGTTTTAATTATATCTCATCATTGTCAAATAAAGATAGAATCGTTGATTTAGGATTTTTTTATCTTTTGTTTATTACATCTTTTTATTTATTAGTCGTTATGTTTCATACAATTTTTTGATAAAAAAATCTTAGTTTGTGCTAAGATTTTCAATTTCTTCTTTTGCAAGACCAGTAATTTCCATAATAAAGTTAATATCTGTGTTTTTTTCTAACATTTTTTTGACAATTTCTTCTTGTTTATCTAAAACACCATCATCGTAAGCTGCATATTTAATATCCCATTCTTTGCTGAAGAAGTCTTTAAAGTCTTCATCATTTGTGACTTCGATTGCTTCATTGATATACTCTTCCATAATTTCAAAATCCTTTCCGAT
>CAJTLA010000052.1 GCA_910576985.1 uncultured Bacilli bacterium | reverse complement strand
ATCAATGAAGCAATCGAAGTCACAAATGATGAAGACTTTAAAGATTTCTTCAGCAAAGAATGGGACATTAAAGAAGCTGCCTATGATGATGGCAAAGAGGATGGAGAAATTAAAGGTGCACAAAAAAAACAAGAAGAAATTGTGAAAAAAATGTTAAAAGAAAATGCTGATATTAACTTCATTATGAAAGTAACTGATCTTTCCAAAGAAGAAATTGAAAATCTTAGTGAAATGAAATGCACCCCATAGAGTAGACATTTATAAAAAAACTGAGCTATGGTAGAATACACTTCCGAAAGGAGGTGTTTTTCTATGGCTTCAAAGGGTTAAAAATTCAATAATTATAGTGATAAATCAAATATCAAGGATATTATATTAAAAGAATATAAATTAAAAAGAAATGTTAGAGAATTAGCTAAAAGATATGATATTCCTGAAGGAACTATAAAAACATGGGCAAGAAAAATTAATTATCCAGAATTATATCCAGCCCAAGGACAAAAACGTGGACAACTCAAAGGGAAAGATTTAACTAAGGAAGATTATAAGGAAAGATATGAGATACTAAAAAAATACCAGGCCTTCCTCAAGGCACAACGAGAGAGAAAGTAACTTTTATAAATCTATATAGAGATAATTATAAGTTATATAATATGTGTGCCGTCTTAGAAATAAGTCCAAAAACTTATTATAAATATCGAAACAAGGAAGAGTCTGATTATTATGATTATCTAATAATTAAAGAAATATTTAATGCTTCTAAAGGCACATATGGCTATCGTAGAATTGTGGAAGGCATTAAAATCAAATATGAGAGGGTTATAATGAATGGAAAGAAGGTTTTAAGAATAATGAAAAAATATAATTTAGTTCCTGAATATATAAGGAAATCAAAAAAGAAAAATAAAAATGAAAGAATAGAGGATAATGTTAAACCAAATTTATTAAAACGTAATTTTAATACAGATGCAGCTAATATTTATATGATAGAAAAGTTGTTGCTTATAAAATATCAAAACATAATGATAATAAATTAGTTATGGATACTTTAAATGAGGCAATATTAAAAAGAAAAGATGTATCTGGACTTATCATTCACAGTGATCAAGGATTCCAGTATACATCTTATGAATACAAAGCAATTTGTGAATCTAATGGTATAACTATTTCTATGGCCAGAAAAGGTACTCCAATAGATGACTCACCAATTGAGAGTTGGCACTCTCTCCTTAAAAAGGAAACTTTATATAACAATAATATCACATCTTTGGAAAATTACATAGAATTGGTGGAAGAATGGATAGAATTTTATAATACAACAAGAATTAAAGGAAAGAAAATTAATAAAAAGAAGGAGTTATAGAAAAAATGATAAATAATGCTGAAATAATATATAAGATGGAAGCAATAATAGAATATGTCCAGGTATGGGAGAACTGAATTTAAATATTGTTGAATATGCAGAAGATATTCTATACATGATTAATTTATTAATTGATAACAAATAAAGACAAGCTTTATTTGAATAAATATTATAATTATATAACAAAAATCAAGAGTCTAGATGAACTCACTTCGCCCTTGATTTTTAATTGGGTTTTTTATTTGATGTCTCCTAATCGGGGTTCACATCAGCAAACTAAGATTTTTTTATCCGAAAAAAAAGAATTACCAAAAAAATAAATAACCACTCAAAAAAACAACCTACACAATCTTAAAAATTGGTAGTTGTGAAAACAAAGAAATATTTTCTATCAAAAAATCAAAATATAGAAAAAATTCTAACCATATGTGTAAACGACATACCAAAAAGCAAAAAGACCATTTGTGAGAGTGTATCCTAACTATGAATATCAACACTGTATTGTACACCAAAAAAAGCAAAAATAAATTTTGCCCTCAAATAATATTCAATATCTAATACTCCCCACATATTAGAAAATTAATCTTCTAAATTTTTTAAATACATAAGAGCATCATCAATATGGGAAACAGAGACTACCTGAATATCATAATGATGTTTCTCCACCAGCTTCAAAGCCTCCTCGTAATTTTCACCTGCAGGCACAAAGAAAATCTCCGCTTTTTTACGAACTGCTCCCTTTAACTTATACTTCACACCACCAATACTACCAACACTACCATCCAACTCAATAGTCCCAGTTCCTACAATTCTTTTTCCTTTAGTCAAATCTTCCTTTGTTAACATATTATAAATAGAAAGTGCTGTCATAAGTCCACCTGAAGGACCTGACTCATTCTTAGAAAAATGAAATTCAACCAAAGGTTCTGTATTTAATTCACTCACCTGAGTTAATACAACCCCAATCAACTTTCGTTCTCCAACTTCTTGAATCAAAGCTGTTCTAACATATTCTTTCCCTCGATTACGCACCTTTATTTGAACTTCTTCTCCAACAGACAAAGACTGAATAAGTGCACTCAGACTTTCCTTATTCACAACTTCTCTTCCATCAACCGACAAAAGCTGATCTCCAACCTTCAAATTGGTAACTGCATCCTCCGTTTTATAGCTCACATAAACCTTTTCACTAACTACGGAAACTGAAGCATTCGCTTCCTGAAACCCAACAATCGTTGCGTTTCCTAAAGCCTCTTTTAATAACAACTGGTCACGAAGCGTCAAATCACGAATCGTTTCATTATCATAAAGTACATCTTCCTCTTTTAAAATATCCCAATTAGGATTAAATAAAGCAATCAATAAAGTTGGAATCGTCGCCCGTAACTCTGTCACATAAGCCAAATTAAAACTACCTTCACTATCATAAGAATCCTTCATCTCGATTTTGTCAGACACATCCATAATTCCACCAGGAGCATCAATATAATAAGGAAACTCATAAGTAAAAATGAAGCCCAAAACCACAAACACAACTAAAAATTTCCAATTTTCTTGAAAAAAACACTTTACTTTATCATAAACTTTAGTAACCATCTAGTCATCCTCCCTACCAAAATTATATCATCGAAAGGAGAAAGTTATGAAAAAAACATGGATTAGTATTATAATGATGAGTATATTTATTTTTATTGGAATTCAAATACTTCTAGAATCAAAAGAAATATTAAACTCCGTAACTTTCTCATTTCAAGTGTGGAAAAACAATATCTTTCCATCCCTTTTTCCCTTTTTTGTACTATCAGAAATATTAATGAATTATGGTTTTATCGAATTATGTGGTGAACTACTAAAACCACTAATGATAAAATTCTTCAAAACAAGCAGCCCAACCGCATTTATACTTATCATGAGCATTATATCAGGTTTTCCTTCAAATGCAAAATACACCAAAGAATTACTCGATCAAGGACTCATCAACGAACAAGAAGGAACTAAAATACTTATGTTTACTTGCTTTTCAAACCCACTGTTCATTTTAGGAACTGTATCAATCCTATTTCTAAACAATAAAGAAGTAGGACTCCTCATTTTATTATGCCACTATCTAAGCAATTTTATAATTGGCTTTTTATTTCGTAACTTTCATCCAACAAAAGAAATCATCAAACCAGTTTCCATCAAAAAAGCAATCGAAGCAATGCATCAAAAGCGAATACAAAATCCATTAAATTTCGGTCAAATCTTAACCAAAGCACTTCAAAACAGCATTCAAACATTACTATTAATTTTAGGAACTGTAACTACCTTTTTAGTCATTACCACCATTATAGATCATCATATACAATTGAATAACTATCATCAAAGTATCTTAAACGGTTTTGTTGAAATGACACAAGGGCTCAAATATGTCAGTACATTAAATATTCCGCTTAAATTAAAAAGTATCCTGTCTGCCATGATACTTTCCTTTGGAGGACTAAGCGTCCATATGCAAGTAGTAAGCATTATCAGTTCTACAAAAATCAAATATTTTCCTTTTTTAGTAGCACGCATCATTCATGCCCTACTTGCCTCTTTTCTAGTATTTATCCTATTTGATTGGTGGATTTTAACACTATAATCCCAAATCAG
This sequence comes from uncultured Bacilli bacterium, assembly GCA_910576985.1. Lineage (GTDB taxonomy): Bacteria > Bacillota_I > Bacilli_A > RF39 > UBA660 > MGBC102946. The sequence continues at coordinate 6,019 of CAJTLA010000052.1, read as the reverse complement.
TTGTATGACTATTATATTGATAAATCAAATGAACTCCAAAATTCCGATTTGCTAAAATCTTATTTTGAACAGGAATATCAATAGTTAAAATCGTATCGTTCTTTTTTTCATCTACTCCTGGGACTGTGTTTTTGGAAATAGAAAACGTTCCAATAGAACTCCCATCTAACATTTCAATTTGATAATCTCCATAAATAATTACTTTCTTTGACCGATCCACACTCAAATTTTTAGAAGTGTCATCATTATATAAAAATGTATAACAATCGTCACCACAACTCGTAACGCTTTTTAATACCTTTTCTTTTAAATCCAAACCAATTTTACGCTCCATATTTGCTTGTTTAATCAACATCTCTGTCTTTAAACCAGAAGAAACATAAACTTCTTTCACAGCAATTACAATTTGAAATAAAAAAAACATAATAATTAAAGCCAAAGTAAAAGATGAAATTAATTCTACCAATGTAAACCCTTTATTATTCATACATACCCTCCTATTTTACTTTCAAAGTTGCAAATGTCCCATTATTAAATTCTGCAACAATACGATAGTCTGAACTTGCTGCATCATATTTAATCGCCTTGATAAACTTTTTCAAATTTGTAGAAAGATGAGAATCATTATCCATTCTCTGTTTTAGCTCATCCAAATTTTCAAACGTCAAAATTGCTTTTTTAATATCCAACGAATCAATCAAAGCATTACAATAATCAGTTTCCTTTAAAAAATTATCAGGACAAGCAGTAATATCTAAATAACGTTCTTCCGCTAAAGTAGACACCTCTCCTGCCACATTTAATCCATTTCCTCTTAAATAATCTGCCAAATTCCCAAGCGCATAAAGCTCTTCTGCATTATTATAAGAAAAGCTAACTTCATAACTACGATTAATCGTTCGAAACTGAGTATACAAAAACACCAATGTAGCAACAACAAACCCAGATACCACCAATGTTTCTGTTAACATAAAACCCTTATTATTCATTTTTTTCATAAACTCCTCCTACGATACTTGAATTTATTCTAATAGTATTATATAATAGTTTCAGGATAAAAGCAACCTGCAAGCTAGAAGAAGCAAAGAAAAGCAAAGCTAGTCCAGAAGAATAAAAAGGGGATGAATTTTAAATGCTTAAAAAATTTGATTTTGAAAAAATGCCTGTAGTAGAAGTTGTAAATGAAATTATGGTGGATGCTGCAAAAAGAGGAGCCAGTGATATTCACTTTGATCCACATAAAGACTTTATGAAAATAAGAATTCGTATTGACGGTGCATTAATTGACTACGCTGAAGTTCCAAATGAAATAAAGAAGAACTTAGTCACACGTATCAAAATAATTTCTGGGATGAATATTACAGAATCAAGATTACCACAAGATGGAGCTATCAAAGCGACACTGCAAAGTGTAAACTTAGATCTACGTGTTTCCTGCCTACCAACCATTGAAGGAGAAAAAATCGTAATTCGTATTTTAGACTACTCAATGAGTTTAAGTGGAATAGAACATTTGGGATTTAGTGAAGAAAATTACCGAAAAGTATTACAAATGATTAGTGTTCCAAATGGAATTATCCTAGTAACTGGTGCTACTGGTTCCGGAAAATCAACCACAGTATATTCTATACTACAAAAATTAAATAAAGAAGACACAAATATTGTAACTGTAGAAGATCCAATTGAAATGGATATTGAAGGAATCAACCAAGTACAAACAAATGCTGAAATCGGATTAGACTTCGCTACTGCCCTTCGTTCCATTTTACGTCAAGACCCAAACGTCATTATGATCGGAGAAATTCGTGATACAGAAACTGCAAAAATAGCGGTTCGTGCATCAATTACTGGTCATATCGTATTATCTACAATCCACACCAACAACTCATTAAATACAATTGAACGTTTACTAGATATGGACGTAGAACGTTACTTACTTTCTAGTGCACTAGAAGGAATTGTTTCTCAAAAATTAGCACGTAAATTATGTCCACACTGTAGATCACAAAGACCAACTAACCAATACGAAAAAGACTTATTTAGAAAAGTATTAGGTCACGAAGTATCACAAATATGTTCAGTTGAAGGCTGTGATGAATGTGGAAATGGTTACAAGGGAAGAATTGCAATTCATGAAGTACTATTAATCAATCAAGATATAAAAGACGCAATCAGTCAAAATATGCCAAAAGATCAACTAAGAGAACTTGTTTACAGTGCAGACGTAACTACCCTACTTCAAGATGGTTTAGACAAAGTAGAAAAAGGTTTAACAACATTCGAAGAAATTTTAAAACTAATTGAACTAGACGATGATGATAAACTAGCTGGATCATTTGATTTGAAAACAGCAATTGATTATACAGACATATCTCATTCCAGTGGAAGTTCAGAAGATTACGATGAAGACTATACAGAATATGAACAAGATGAAACACCAACAAGCACATTGAACTTTAATTTAGATGAATTTTAAGAACAGAAATGTTCTTTTTTTAATACCATCCAAATAAAAAAATACCAAATAACTATATATTTGATATCATATGAATAAAAGAATTAAAATCAACTTTTAACAAAAATAAAATTAATGCTCCTGCACTCAAAAATGGACCAAAAGGAACTTCATGACTGTTTTTTTTAGCCACCAAAATAAGCGAAATAGGAAGACCAATTACTGAGCCTATAAAAATAGAAAGAATTGCTAATGGACATCCTAAAACAAGTCCAAAAATGAACATGAGCTTAATGTCTCCTCCACCCATCGATTCTTTTTTAAATAAATGATCTCCGAACTTTTTAATCCCCCACATAATAAAGAATGATAAAACTCCATGAAATATATGCTCTCCTGTTGACATCAAACCATCTCGAACCAAATATTCAATAATCAACGAAATTCCAAAAAATAGTAAAACCTCATCAGGGATAATCATGTACTCATAATCACTTAATACAATAATAGAAAGCATCGAAATAAAAGTAAGAGCAATTAATAGATCCAAGGAAAGACCGAATATATAATAAGAAAGTGCGAATAAAACCCCACAACTAAATTCAAAAAAAGAATAAAACCATGAAATTTTTTGATGACAACTTTTGCACTTTCTTCCTTGAATAAAAAAAGAAACAATCGGAATCAATTCTAATGGACCCAATCTATGATTACAATTTGTACAATGAGAAGGAGGAAACATAATTGATTCTCCCTTCGGCAAACGATATCCTACAACATTATAAAATGAACCAAAAATTGTCCCTAATATAAAGAATGTAATCATATAATATATTTCCATTTTATCTACTCCTCTTGTTTTTTATACACCAGTTTGAATTTGAGAATACATATTAAACATTGGAATAACAACGGCTAATACGATAAATCCAACAACTACTGTTAATGAAATAATTAATACTGGTTCCAAAAACGATTTAATCCTTGATACCGCATTCGCATGCAAATCTTGATAATAACTAGATACTTTTGCCATCATCTCAGCCAATTGTCCTGTCTTTTCTCCAGTTACAATCATTTCGTAAGCGGGAAGTGGGAAAGCCCAATGATCTTTAAACGCTTCTGATATTTTCTCACCTTTCGCCAAATTCGTAATAGTATCTAATATTAACATTTTATAAATCTCATTATTTGTAATTTTATTTAAAACTTCCATACTGTCTGTAATAAACACATTATGTGCCAATAACGAACTAAACGTTTTTGTAAACATAGTAACTTCGTTATAAATAATTACATGTTTAAAGACTGGAACATGCATCGCAAACCATTGCAGCATTGTACGAATTACTTTAACATTAGAATATAAATATTTCATAATTAAAATAAATATAATAACACCAATAAAAATCCATATAAAATAGGTTTGCAAGAAATTACTAATATTCAATACCAATCTTGTAAATGATGGAATTGCCGATTCATCCATTGTTTTATAAATTTCAACAAATTTTGGAACAACATATAACAAAATAAATGTTGTTACAGCAACTGCTACCACAAATACAATACTTGGATACATCAAAGCACTAATCATTTGTTTTCTAGTACGTTCTGTTTCTGTATAATAATCTGACATATCATCCAAAGCTTCTGGCAACTCTCCAGTCATTTCAGAAGCCTTAACCATATTAATTAACAATCTAGGAAATGCAGTTCCCTGTTTTTCTAACGCAGAACTAAAACTTTCTCCCATTGTCAAATCGTAAATCATCGCTCTAAAAATACGTTGATATGTTTTATTTTTGAACTGTTTTGATAAAATACGAAGTGCCTCTACTAATGGAATACCAGCTTTAATGTAAGTCGACAATTGCGTTAAAAAGAAAATCAAATCTTTTGTTTTTACTTTTCCTGATGAGCCACCTGCATTACTATGCAATAACTGAATAATCTTATTGGTTTTAATACTATAGACTTCAAATCCTTCACTAAGCAAAAATGAATGAACTTCTACTTTAGAAAAAGCCTCAAAATAACCTTTTACTACTTTTCCTTCTGCATTTTTTCCCTCATATTCATACATCAATTTTTTATCGGATTTTTTTGCATCTTCACCTTCAAAGTTAATCAACAATGCTTGTCTATTAATATCTCGTTTATTTTTTGCATTTTTTACAAAAGACAAATTACTCCAACGTTTTTTGATATTTCCAACAAAGTTTTTAGGAATTTTTCCAATACTTAATAAAGCATCATTAATTCGATCTCCAAACGTTTTCTTTTCTCTCTTCGCATTTTCGTTAACATAAGAATCATTTTCTCGTTGCTTTTTCTTTTTCCGCTCTTCTGCAATCCTTATTTTTTCTTGTTTTTCCTGTTCTCTTTTTCGTTCCTTTTCTTCTAATGCTTTCGCTTTTTTTATCTTTTTAGCATCTTTTTTTACAGCCCTAGCTGTCTTACGTGAGCTTTTAAAGAATGGACGAAATGGAAATGAAAGAATCACCCAAATAGCCTTAAAAAATAAATAGCATGTAAAAGCAACACCAAGAATTCCATATTTTATGAAAGAATAAATAGTTGTCACAACGAATGAAATAAAAAACCACATCGTAAAAAAGAATCCCAATGAAAACCATTTTACTAATAGAAAGGGCATCATAACAATCGTCTTCAAAGTGGAAGTCCCTGATTCTAACTCTTGCTTATTCATAACAAAAAAACACCTTCCAATCTCCTCTACTCTTTTACGTTAATATGATTATACCATATATTTCAAAATTGTAAAACTTTTTTTTACAATTTCATATAATAAGTTAGAAAGGGGTACTATTATGAATTTCTATAATCCTTATATGTTTTATCCCTACAGCACATTATCAACTCCTGCATCTACTGGACTTTTAGGGAGTTCTCTTGGAAAAGGATTTAGTTTTTCTGGACTCTTAAGCGGAGCCCAAAAAACTCTAAATTTTGTAAACCAAGCAATTCCAGTAGTAAAACAAGTTTCGCCTATGATGAAAAATGCGAAAACAATGTTTCGAGTGATGAATGAATTTAAAAAAGTAGATACTCCAAATAGTGCAAAAAAAACAAATTCAAAAACTGCTTCTAATCCTACAACCAATTTTGACTCAAATGTAGAAACACATTCAGTAAATGATAATGGGCCAACATTTTTTATTTAAACAGAAAAGAACGAAAAATGAATCGTTCTTTTTTGGTACCCAATCACTACCCGAGCACTACCACCCGGAACGAGATAGTATTGTGCGCATAACCATTGCTCCAATCGAAATAGAACACTCCTGCATTCGTCGTATTGTAAGAGCCTCCGCCACGATAGAACCACGGGTAACTCGAACTGACGAAGCTGGCATAATCTGAATACCATCCGCTCGTCTCACTTAGTGCATGTCCATAACATATTCCTGAATTACATGCTGTTGTTACACTTGTGCTTGTGTAATTATCGTAATACTTACTTGCTGGTAAACTACTAAATCCTGATGACCCTATTGTATTGCTATATACTCCCATTACATATTCCCAGACCCCTCCACT
>CAJTLA010000051.1 GCA_910576985.1 uncultured Bacilli bacterium | reverse complement strand
TAATTCCTTCAAAATATAGAAAAAAAGAAATTTTTTTTAATTTCTTATAGCTGAGTAGTAACATATTTCTTGATTATTCATATCGAAAAAGTGAAAAATTTATTGACAAAATGCATAAACTATCATATAATCTAAATATGGCGTTGATTGGGAAAAGTATTAATAATACGAATGAAAGCGAATCTGGTATGGTGGAAGCAGATGATAAACGGTTATTAAGAAGAACACCTAGGAGCTATTTAGCTGAACTTAAAGTAGGTTAAATCGGTGATATCCGTTATCATAAAATGAAGAGATCATCAGAAGATGATAATTTGGGTGGCACCGCGGAGAATTCGTCCCAATCAAGGACAAAACAATTGCTCAATTAGCTCAGTTGGTAGAGCATCCGGCTGTTAACCGGCAGGTCGTAGGTCCGAGTCCTACATTGAGCGCCATGTTGCCTGATTAGCTCAGTTGGTAGAGCATCCGGCTGTTAACCGGCAGGTCGTAGGTCCGAGTCCTACATCAGGCGCCACTAAGATATTCAAATAAGTCCTTTTTTAGGACTTATTTTTGTATAAAGAAAGGATTGAGAAAATATGGATGTAAAAGAATTATATGCACAAATTGAAACATATCAAGGTAAGGAAGTGACCTTACAAGGATGGATTAAGAATCATAGGAAACAAAAAGAATTTGGATTTTTAGATTTTTCTGATGGAACAACATTTAAAAATGTTCAGATTGTATATGATAATACATTAGAAGATTTTTTAGATATTGCTAAATTGTCTGTTGGTAGTGCAGTTACTGTTACTGGAATTGTCACTGATTCTAGTGGAAAACAGGATTTTGAAATTCGTTTGAAAACAATCAAAAAAGAGGGGAATTGTCCAGAAGATTATCCACTGCAACCCAAACGACATACTAGAGAATTTTTAAGAGAAATTGCTTATTTGAGACCTCGAACCAATTTATTTGGCGCTGTTTTTAGAGTACGAAGTGTTGCAGCACATGCAATCCATACATATTTTCAAGAAAGAGGATATGTTTATGTTCATACTCCATTAATTACTGCAAATGATGGAGAAGGAGCAGGTGAAATGTTTCATTTAACAACTTTTGATTTAGAACAAATTCCAAAAAATCAGGACGGACATGTTGATTATAAAGATGATTTTTTTGGACAAAAAGTTGGGTTGACAGTAACTGGCCAATTAGAGGGAGAAACCTTTGCGATGGCTTATAAGAAAATCTATACGTTTGGACCAACTTTTCGAGCAGAAAATTCTAATACAAAAACGCATGCTTCTGAGTTTTGGATGATTGAACCAGAAATTGCTTTTTGTGATTTAAATCAGTTGATGGATATTGAAGAGGATATGTTAAAATTTGTAGTGAAAGAAGTAATGGAAAAGTGTTATGATGAAATTGTTTTCTTTGATTCATTTGTAGAAACTGGTTTGATTGATAAATTAAATATATTATTAAATAATCGTGCTGTTCGTATTTCTCATAAAGAAGCGATCGATATTTTGATTTCGTCAAAGAAAAATTTTGAGTATGAACCAAAGCAAGGCGAAGATTTGGCAAAAGAACATGAAAAATATTTAACAGAAGAACATTTTAAAGCACCTGTATTTATTACGGATTGGCCAAAAGATATTAAAGCATTTTATATGAAGTTAAATGAGGATGGAAAAACAGTAGCAGCTGTTGATTTACTTGTTCCTGGATCCGGAGAACTTATGGGAGGCAGTCAAAGAGAAGAAGATTATGATAAATTAAAATTGAGAATGCAAGAACTTCATGTTAAAGAAGATGGATTAGAATGGTATATGAATTTAAGAAGATATGGTGGTTGTGTTCATTCTGGATTTGGTATGGGATTTGAACGTTTACTAATGTATTTGACAGGAGTAGATAATATTCGTGATGTGATTCCTTATCCTAGGACTCCAAAAAATTGTGATTTTTAATTTACAATTTTTTTTTCTAATGTTAAAATTAAAATAAGGGTGATTATATGGATATCTTAGAACGAAATGAAATAGAACGTGCAATTGATTATTTAGGGAAAATTTATTTTAATCAATTGGATATGGTAATGGTTGAAGATTTAAAGCGATGTCTTTTAGAAAGTGGTCAAGAATTTTCTTATTTGATGAGAGAAATTCGTGAGTTATGGAAATATGATTTCGAAAAATTTTATACTTTTTTAGAAAAATATGGTGTCAATATAAAGTCGTCTATGGGAGTAAAAATTCATTTTGTAAGTGATCAATTTCCTTCTTCTTTTACGGTGAAAAAAAATTTTAATGGTGTTATAAAGTCTTTTGAAGAAAATAGTGGTAATGAAAAGGAAGAATTTATCTTTGATTCCATGGAACCAAAAGTAAGTGTTATGAATCCAGATCTTTATGAACTGAAAAAAATTACAGATGGAATGACTGAGTCAGAGATGGTAGAATATTTTAAATTTCATGGGAAGAATCCAGAACAGATTGTACAGATTCTATCTATGTTACAGAAAGAAAATGAGCAAGTGACATTATTAGAGCAACCAAAACAATTGGTTTTAAAAAATAGTAAAATGGCTGCTTTTATTGATAGTCTTACATTAGCTTTTTTAGTAGGCGCTTTTAGTGGAATCTTATTTTTTGTTATTCTTCGATTATGTTTAAATGCATTATATTAGTGAAAGAAAAACATTTTCTTTTTTTGTTAAAAAATATGTGAAAATATTATAAAATAGTGTAAAATATAAGTAGGTGATGAAAATGAAAAAAAGCAGAGGATTTACATTAGTAGAGTTGTTAGGTATTTTAGGGATTATTGCAACAATCTTGGTGTTTGTTACACCTTCCATTATTGGAATGTTAAAAAGAGATGAAGAAAAAGAGTACAATCGATTCCTAAAAGATTTATATTTAGCTACAGAATCTTATGTAGAATTAAATTCAGATTCATACCCAGATTTAAAAACAGCAGGGGGGACCATAACTATTACTATGAAAGAATTAATGGATAATGGTTATGTGAAAAGTTCTACATTAAATCCTAGAACAGAACAAGTAATCACAGAGTTAGATACTATTACAATCACCAGACAATCAGACGGTAGTTATAAATATCAATATACCGCAGGTTAGAAAGAGGGAAAAAATGAAAAAAAGTATTAGGGATTATGATTTAGAAAGGAAGACAGTCATTATTCGTGTTGACTTTAATGTGCCAATGAAAGATGGTGTTATCACTGATGATAACCGTATTGTGGAAAGTTTGGAAACAATCAAATATGCAATGGAACATGGTGCAAAAGTTATATTATTATCACATTTGGGTAAAATAAAAACAGAAGAGGATAAAAAGGGAAAATCATTAGCGCCAGTGGCGGCTCATTTAGATGAATTACTTGGAGGAGGTAAAGTTCAATTTGTTCCAGAAACAAGGGGAGCTTTGGTTGAAAAAGCAGTATCAGAAGCAAATTTTGGAGATATTATTTTGTTAGAAAACACACGTTTTGAAGATGTGAATGGGAAAAAAGAAAGTAAAAATGATCCAGAATTAGGAGCATACTGGGCTAGCTTAGGAGAGGTTTTTATTAATGATGCTTTTGGAACTTCTCATAGAAATCATGCCTCTAATGTAGGAATTGCGTCACAGCTTCCAAGTGCAGTAGGATTTTTGGTTGAAAAGGAACTTCGTTGTTTGGTACCAGTTACAGAACAGCCAGAAAAACCATTTACAGTAGTATTAGGTGGAGCAAAAGTAGAAGATAAAATTGGTGTCATTCGAAATCTAGTCAAGAAAGCAGATTTTATTGTAGCTGGTGGTGGTATTGCAAATACAATTTTAAAAGGAATGGGTTATGAAGTAGGTGCATCTTTGGTAGATGATCAAAACTTACAATTTTGTAATGAAATTTTACGCCAGAATCGTGATAAAATAGTATTACCAGTTGATTTTATTTGTACAACTGATTTAAAAAGTAATCAAGGAACATTAACAAAATTAGGACAAATTAAACCAGATCAGATCATTGCTGATGTTGGACCTGAAACGATTCAATTGTTTAAACAATATTTGGATATTAGTCAGACAATTGTATGGAATGGAAATCTTGGAGTGACTGAATATTCAAGTTTTAGTGAAGGCACCAAGGCAACTTGTGAAATTTTGAAAGCGAATCATGGAGTGACTATTCTAGGTGGTGGAAATACTGCTGAGGCTGCAATTAATTTTGGTTATAAACATGCCTTTACACACATTTCAACTGGTGGAGGAGCTTCTTTGGATTTATTAGCAGGAGAAGTTTTGCCAGGTATTGAAGTCATTGATGATGTTTGCCCTCAAAAACGTATCGCAATGTAATTATAAAAGCAACTAAAAGGGATGATGTTATGAACAAAAAATTAAAAAGCAAAATAAGTATATTATTACTTATTTTAGTAACAATTGGTGTACTTTATTTCGCACTCAAAGATGATTTTTATGATATCATCCATACGATTTTTGAAATTAATATATTTTGGCTTTTGGTTGCTTTGTTTTTAATATTTGGCTATTGGTATATGAAATCTTTGGTATTATATCAAACAGTCAGGCATTTTAAAAATGATTATAAAATGACTCAAGCATTTCGGAATATATTACTTACTCAATTTTTTAATGGAATCACTCCTTTTGCGAGTGGGGGTCAGCCATTTCAAATTTATTCTTTAAAAAAGGATGGAATTCGTTATACAGATGGAACTAATATTATTATTCAAGATTTTATTGTTTATCAAATTGCTTTGGTAGTACTTGGAATTATCGCAATTGTGTCTAATCATTTTTGTCATTTTTATCCAGAAGTTGGATTGTTAAAGCATTTAGTAACACTTGGATTTATTATTAATACATTTGTGATTGTAGTGTTATTTGTTGTAGCATTTGCAAAAAAAATAAATTATTTTATTGTAGAAAAAATCATTCAATTTTTAGGGAAAATAAAGTTGATTAAGGAACCCGGAAAGACAAAAGAAAAATGGAAAGAGTATATTAGTCGGTTTCATGGTGGAGCTGTTATCTTGATGAAAGATAAGACACATTTTTTGAAATTGATACTTTGGAGTTTTCTTGCTTTGGTGAGTTTATATTTAATTCCTATGGTGATTTTGTTTGGTTTAGGAGATTATCATAGTTTATCTGGAGTAATTACAGTTATTACTTCTGCTTATGTTATGTTGGTAGGATCATTTGTTCCAATTCCTGGTGGAACAGGTGGGCTAGAATATAGTTTTATGGCTTTTTATGGAAATTTCATTCATGGAAGTGTTTTAAAAGCAGTGATGTTGATCTGGAGATTTATTACTTATTATTTTGGAATTATGATTGGGATTCTAGCACTTAACACAAAGGAGAAAAGATAGTTTATGAGAATAGGAATTTTTACAGATACATATCCTCCTTATATTAATGGAGTTTCTACTAGTATTGTGATGCTTAAGGGGGCTTTGGAGAAATTAGGACATCAGGTTTTTATTGTAACTGTAAACAATGAAAATATGTCTTATAAATATGAAAAAGATGTTATTCGGATTCCTGGAATACCAATTGGTATTTATGATTATCGGTTAACGAGTATTTATCCCATTCGTGTGATTAATAAAATTAAAAATTGGAATTTGGATGTTATTCATTCTCAAACGGAGTTTGGAATTGGAACATTTGCTCGATTGTTTGCGAAGCAATTGCAAATTCCCCTTGTACATACATATCATACTATGTATGAAGATTATGTGCATTATATTACAAAAGGTTATTTTAATAAAGAAGCAAAAAAGATTGTAGAATATTTGACAAAATTTTATTGTGATAAAACAGCGACAGAATTAATTGTTCCGACAAAAAAAGCTTATGATTTATTTAAAGACAAATATAAAGTGGATCGAAATGTATATATTATTCCTACTGGAATTGAAGTAGAACGTTTTTATAGAGAAAAATTTCAAAAAAAAGAGATTTTGAATTTGCGAAAACAATTATCTATTCACGAAACTGATTTTGTAATCTTATTTGTTGGGAGATTGGGAAAAGAGAAAAGTGTAGAAGTTTTGATTGAAGGTCAAAAAGAAATCATTAAAAAACATAAGAATGCAAAGTTGATGATTGTGGGAGATGGACCAGATATGAATTATTTTAAAGATTTGGTTTCTGAGTATCAATTGGAAAAAAGTGTTATTTTTACAGGAAAAGTTTCTTATGATAAAGTTCCCCTTTATTATCAAGCTGCAAATGTTTTTGCTACAGCTTCTAAAACGGAGACACAAGGACTTACTGTTATAGAGGCAATGGCCGCTTCACTTCCTGTAATAGCTATAGATGATGATAGTTTTAGAATTGCAGTGGTAAATAATTTAAATGGATATTTGTTTGAGGATCAATTAGAATATGTTAAAAAAGTGAATTATCTTATTGAACATTTAGAGGTACGAACAAGTATGAGTAAACAGGCAAGAATTAGTGCTGAGAAGCATTCTTCTAAATTTTTCGCACAGAGTGTATTAGAGGTATATCAAACTGCTATCGATACCAGTAGAGATAGTAAGGATAAGTTAGTTGGAACAATTGAGGGAGTAATAAAGAGAGGGTTTTATGAAAAGTGATAAATTAGTTGTTGGAAATATGAAAATGAATTTGTTGGCTTCTGATGTATCTTTATATTTAAAGGAATTTCATTTTGATGAACAACAGGATCAGGTTGTCATATGTCCAAGTACCATTTATATTCCATATTTTTTAAAGCAACCTTATAAGGTAGGAATTCAGAATTTGTTTTTTCGAGATAAGGGGGCTTATACTGGAGAAATATCTGTTTCGCAAGCAGCTTCGCTTGGGATTGATTATGCAATTATAGGACATAGTGAACGCAGAATTTATTTTAAGGAATCAGATCAAGATATTAATAAAAAAATTATCAGTGCGTTAAAATATGGATTCCATATTATTTTATGTATTGGAGAAACAGCAGAGGAAAAAGGGCTATTAAAAACGGCCCGTGTGTTAAAGCGTCAGTTATTAAATGATCTGCGCAATGTTGAAAAAGAGTTTTTTTCGCAAATTATTATTGCTTATGAGCCAGTTTGGGCGATTGGTAATGATGTGACTCCAACCATGGTTGAGATTGAAGAAACTGTTCAATATATTAAAGGGATTATATTACAATATTTTGGGTATGAAGATATTAAAGTGTTGTATGGTGGAAGTGTGAATTCTAAAAATATTGAAGAGTTAAATCAGATTCCAAATGTATCAGGATTTCTGGTTGGGGGAGCAAGTATCAATGCAGAAGAGTTTTTAAAAATTATAGAAGTTGCCGTAAAAAAGTAGCTTCTTTTCTATTTTTCGACAAAACTAGAAGTTTTTCGCTCTAGTCAAAAAGGTAGTATCAGATGTATAATTGAAACATAGTAAAGGAAGTATAGAGAGGGAGATTGTGATGAATAAAATAAAAGTCTTAATGGTAGACGATAATTTAAATTTAGTAGGAATGGTAAAGGAGTATTTTAAAAATCATGAGTCAATAGAAATGGTGAATGAAGCATATGATGGGGAACAAGGAATCGAAATTATTGATCGGGAAAGAGATCGTTATGATGTGATTGTACTTGATTTGATTATGCCAAAAAAAGATGGAATGTATGTATTAGAAGAGATGAAAAAACGTGGAATTTCTAAAAAGGTGATTGTGGCTACTAGTTATAATGCTGCCGAAGTGATTCGAGAAGTTTCAGAATATGGAGTTAGTTATTTTATATTGAAACCATTTGAATTGTCTGATTTGGAAAAGAGAATATTAGAAACAAATAAGAAAAAGGAATCGTCAAAGAATATTGATTTTTATTACAACAATTTACAAGTGTCAATTACAAAAATGTTACATGAGTTAGGTATTCCTTCTCATATTAAAGGATATCAGTATATTCGGGAAGGGATTGGAATTATTTTTGAGCGCCCTGAAACGATTGGTGGAATTACAAAAGAGTTATATCCTGAATTAGCAAATAAGTTTGATACTACTGTTTCTAGAGTGGAAAGAGCGATTCGTCATGCAATAGAAGTTAGTTGGAATCGTGGAAATTGGGCTTTGATGGAAGAGATATTTGGCCATAGTGTTGATATTGATAAGGCAAAACCAACGAATTCTGAATTTATTGTTACAATTGCGGACAAGTTGCGTTTAGATTTTCATAAGGTTGGGTGTTAAAAAAATAGACATATTTTTTTGCTTTTGGTATAATCTAAAGTGAAGGATGTGTATTTTATGGAAGAAAAAAATATTGATCAATCAAAAGATCATTATCATACTCATGTGGAAGAACCACAAGAGAAGGTGGAGACATTTGATAATAAGACAGTTACTATATTAGAGTCTAAAAAGAAAAATAAAAAGGTTCCAATTATGATTGGGATTATTGCAATTGTTGTTATTGTAATTGTGTGCCTTACTTTTTATTTCTTGCGCTTTAATTCTAAATATATGTTTGCTCAGTCATTGAATCAATGGACAGACAGTTTTGAAAAGATATTAGATCCAGCTGTTGATTTAGAAGCGAATCATTTGGAAGATTTTACGATGAAGGGAATCGGAACAGTGAAAGTTCATTCTCCATATCTTTCTATGCTTAAAGAGAGTGAAGAATATGGGGATATTATTCAGATGATTGAGAATTTAAATGATATTACTTTTCGAGGTGATACTCGGGTTTTAAAAAGTGAGAAAAAAGCTTATATGAATTTTTCAGCAAGTTTAAAGGATGAAACATTGCTTGATTTTGTTTATACAAATCAAAATAGTAAACAATATCTTTTATTAAATGGAATTTTTGAAAAATATTTGGATTTAGAAGAGCAAAGTGATATTTTTACAAGTCAATCTGATCGTGAAAAGATGTCTGAAGATATAGAATATGTTTGGGAGGTTTTGAAGAAAAGTTTTCAAAAAAATATAAAATCTTCTTATATTACTGAGACAAGTGAGAAAATAGAAGTGGATGGAAAAGAAATTTCTACTACTAAAATGACTTTAAATTTGGATGGAAAAAATGGGACTGAGTTGTTATCTAATATTGTTTCTGATTTAAAGTCTGATCAAAGAGCAAATGATTTTCTGGTTCATTTGTATCCACAATTTAAAGATTTTAAAGTAGAAAGCTCTACTAGTACTGATGGTTTTTATTATTCTGTTTATGTTACAAAAGGGGTAAAAAAAGTTGTGAAGTCTTCTATTTATGATGATGAAATTGCAATCAATCATATTATTGGAGATAATGATGAATTTGAGATTGTTCAAAATGGAAAAGTAATGATAAAAGCGACATTGAAATCAGAAAAAGATGGATTTCGGTTAGATATTTCAGATCCTAGTGATAAATCTATGATTATGAGCATTACTGGGAAGCAACAGGATAATAAAGTTGTTTATGCTTTGAATGTAGCGAGTGCGGGAGTAGAGCTTATTGGTTCTATGGATGTGACAGTTACAAAAAAGGAAGAAGTTAGAACCGAGCAGGTAGAACTTTCATTATCTGCGAAATATCAAGGAAATGAAATTGGATCTATTGATGTGAATTTCGGTGGAGATATTACAAAGGGAGCAACGATTGAAGATGTGAAAGATTCTATTCCTGTGAGTCGTTTAACTGAAGAAGATCAAAATAAAATTCTTGATTTCTTTGGTCAAATGGTTATGAAATTATCAGAATAAAGCGTGTTAGCGCTTTTTTTGAAGTTATTATTCAGCTATTCACTATGAAAAAAGGCTAAAATATTTTATTGAAGGGTTTTCTCTACTCGATTAAAAAAATCTTAGTTTGTGCTAAGATTTTCAATTTCTTCTTTAGAAAGACCAGTTATTTTCATAATCAAGTTAAGATCCATTTTTTCTTCTAACATTTTTTTTACAATTTCTTTTTGTTTTTCTAAAATTCCATCCTCTTTGCCATCATCGTAAGCTGCATATTTAATATCCCATTCTTTGCTGAAGAAGTCTTTAAAGTCTTCATCATTTGTGACTTC
>CAJTLA010000050.1 GCA_910576985.1 uncultured Bacilli bacterium | reverse complement strand
CCTATAATGTTTTTACAAATTGTTTTACTTGTTTTACTACTTCATCTATTGTTTGTAATTGTTGTTCTGTTGATAGTGGTTTATTTAAAGTAGTTTCAATACTATAACGAATGTTTTCATCTGTTTTACAAGCTGATACTTCATCAGAGTGATATGACCAATTGTTTTGTGCAACTTTGATTGTAATATTTCCTTTTTTCATGATAAACTCATCAATGATTGCGTTTACATATATTGTGCTTGTGGTTTGATTTGATTGTTCTGTTGTTAATTTAAAGCAAGGATATTTGTCTGTAGAAATTCCGGAAATTTCTTTGATTTTTCTATATAATTCACTAATGTTTACAGGGAACGTTAGTCCTAGTAAGTATTCTATCAATTGTTCTTCATTTTCTAGTTTAAAACGATCATCATCAGTGTTTGTCTCTTTGGAATTATTCACACGTAGCCTAAATTGGTGATCTTTATTTTTTATTTGGAACTCAATATGTGAAGCATAAAGAAATTGTTTACATGTATTTCCATTTTCTTTATTTATTATAATGCGTGAATAAAGTGATAAGGTTCGTTGTCCATTGTCATAATTAAAGCACTTTGCTTCTTCATTTGCTTTTACTGAAAATGTATAATATGGAAATCCATGAGAATGGTAAGATGCAAATTTTATTTTTATTTTTTTACCCGAATTTTGAAGTTCACAGATTGCTGAATGATCATTTTTTCGATAATCTTTTAGTAAACAAGTTTCATTACAATCTATTCCAGCTTGCTTTAAGATTTGGGCAAACTGTGTTTCTATGTTTTTAAATTCCAATATTTTTCTTGAAATTTGGAATTTATTGTATGTAGGTATGATTCCTAGCCATTTTCCAAGCGCTATTTTTAATTTGAAGTTTTCAAATCTAATTTTGGGTAATTCATCTTGTTTCATTTTTTCCTCCTATGAATGTTTTTTTCCTTTCATATCTCCTATCTTTTCACTAATGTCTTGCCCAAAAAATTTGTAAGTTGTGATTAAAATAATAGATAGTGGAAGCGCTAGAATGATTCCTGGCATCCCCCATAGTATTCCTCCTGCAAAAACGGCAAAAATAGTTACAATTGGGTGTAGTTCATTGGATTTTCCATATACCATTGGATTAATAATATAGCCATCTACATTGGATAAGACAAAGAACGCAATACATGTTTTAATAAATAGTGCTGGATTGATTACGAAAGCTGTAATTGCGGCTATAATGTTGGTTATAATTCCTCCGAAGTAAGGAATTAGATTTCCTAATGCTGCTAAAACGCCTAATAAAATAGCATTTGGATGTCCAATGATATAGAATGCCAAAGAGTATTCAAAGAAACTGATAATGACTATTTTTAAAAATCCTTTTAAATAGTTTTGCATTTCATTATCTAATCTTCTGAGGTATACATATGGACGATTTCCTTTTCGTTGAACATATCGTTTTACATGGGCTCTAATTTGTTCCATATCTGCTAGTAAATAGATTGCAGCTGCAAAAGCAATGAAAATAAAGGAAACGTAATTAATGGATACTCCAATTGCATTCATTGCACCATCTGAAACGTATTTTCCAAGTTTTAAAATAATTTCATTGAATATTTCAGAAAGTGAGGTTTGAAGGTCTCCTAAATCTACATTATAATTCGTTGTAATCTCTTTACAAAATGCAATAATACTATTGAATAAACTGGATAATTGATTGAATAGCATTGGTCCTAATAAGACAGATAAAATAACGATAGTTCCAATTAAAACGCCTAATATTAAGAAAATTCCAACACCTTTTGGTATTTTTTTCTTTTGTAAAAATTTTAAAATTGGATATAATGCATAAGCTACTACGAATGCAACAAAGAAAGGAGCAATAATCTTGATGATAGTACTTAATACTCCTCCCCATAAATTACCAGTTTGATATACTAAAAATACAATTAATATTATTAGTGCCAAATTGATCAATTTAAAATCAGGCTTGTTTTTTAACATGTTTTTTCCCTACTTTCCATAATGATCGTAATTGGCCCATCATTCAATAGTTCTACTTCCATATGGGCTCCAAAAATGCCTGTTTCTACTTTTGTATGTTCCGATAGTTGTTGGTTCCATAAATGATATAATTTTTCTGCTTTTTCTTTGTCAAGTGCATCTACATAGCTTGGTCTTCTTCCTTTTTTGGTATCTGCGTAAAGAGTGAATTGGGAAACACTTAAAATGCTTCCTTTGATATCTAGTAGTGATTTGTTTTGCAATCCTTTTTCATCATCAAAGATTCTTAAGTGAATCACTTTATCTACTAAGTAGTTGATGTCTTCTATGGTATCATTATGGGTAAAACCAACTAAAATTAGTAATCCCTCATCTATTTTCCCTACTATTTTATGGTCTACAGAAACACTTGCTTTTTTGCTTCTACTAATGACTAGTTTCATAATAGTCGCCTTTCTACAGAAATGATATTGTTTATCGTTTCTAATTCGTGAATAAATTTTACTAAGTTTTCTTTATTTTCAACAAGGATCGTCAATTCATAAATGGATGCATTGATACTGTTAATGCTTTTGATATTGATATTTGAGTTGGTTGTTTTGGAAATGATTTCTAGTAATAAATCATTTCCTTTTTCTGTATGAATTAATAAACCTGCTGGATATTTTTTTGTGATATTTTGATTCCATTTTACATTGATGGTTCGTTCTTCTAATTCACTTACATTTGGGCATACCATTCGATGAACAGAAATTCCATATCCTTTGGTAATATAACCAATAATACGATCGTTTGGTACTGGTTTACAGCAAGCTGCAATGTTTACTTTGATATCATCAATGCCATCTACTAAAATGTCGTTTTTTACAGTTGGTGCTTTCACTGTCTGATTTTGAACATTCTCTAATATCATTTCTTGCTTGCTTTTACTTTTGGCATATATAATGTTTAAAACTGTATTTGGAGTTAGTTTCCCAACTCCGACATTTACAAATAGTTCTTCTAATGTATTATACTTTAGTTCTTTTAACATTTTTTCTACGTTTTCATTACTGAAAAAATCAGTAATGGAAAGTTTTTTCTTACGAAGTTCACGATTAATCATTTCTTCTCCTTCTTTAGAAGAGTTCTTTTTTTCTATTTTACTAAAAAAGGATTTAATTTTATTTCTGGCTCCAGTTGTTTTAGCGATGTTCATCCATTCTCTGTTTGGTGTCGCAGATGGTTTGGTATTAATTTTTAAAATGTCATTGTCTTGTAATTCATAGTCTAATGGAACAATTACACCGTTTACAATAGCTCCTACCATTTTATTTCCAACATCACTATGAACTTTGTATGCAAAGTCAATTGGAGTACTTCCAATTGGAAGCTCTACGACATCTCCTTTTGGTGTGAATACATATACACTGTCTTTTAATACATCATCTTGAACGCTTTTTACGAATGCTTCTGCGCTTTCTTCGTCATTTTTCAGTTCCATAATTGCTTTAAAAATTTGCAGTTTTTGTTCCATCGCGTTTTGCATGTTTGCTTTCACGCTTCCCTTTTCTTTGTAAGACCAATGGGCTGCGATTCCATTTTCTGCTATTTGATCCATTTCGTAAGTTCTGATTTGAATTTCATATAGTTGACCATCTACTCCAAAAACTGTGGTATGTAAGGATTGATACATATTTGTTTTGGGCATCGCAATGAAGTCTTTAAAACGGTTTGGAATCGGACGATATTTGGAATGAATCACTCCCAATGCTTGATAGCATTCTGCTTCTGTATTTACGAATACACGTAAAGCTAATAAGTCGTATATTTCACTAAATCTTCTTCCTTTATCTAATTTTTTATAAATGCTATAAATACTTTTGCTTCTTCCTTTGATTTCGTGAATAATATTTTGGCTATCTAGTAAAGTTGATACTTTAGAAACCATTTCATTTACATTTTGATCTCTTTCTTGTTTTGTTTGGTTTAATTGTTCTACCACTGAAAAGTAAATTTCTGGTTTATAATAGCGCAAAGAAAGATCTTCTAATTCACTTTTGATTTTGTTCATTCCAAGCCTTCCAGCTATGGGGGTTAAAATATCTAATGTTTCTTTGGCTTTGGCTTTTTGTTTTTTTTCTGGAATGATCCACATTGTTCTTAAGTTATGAAGTCGATCTGCTAATTTTATGATGATTACTCTAACATCTTCGCAGAGTCCTACTAGTATTTTTCGATGATTAAATGTGGTTGCTTCATTATCTCCAGAAAAGTTCAACTTATTGATTTTGGTAACTCCATCTACTAAAGCAACAATTTCACTTCCAAATTCTTTTGTAAGTTCTTCTTTTGTAACATCACAGTCTTCTAATACATCATGCAATAACCCTCCACATAAAGTGGCTGCATCAGCTTCTATGGAAGTTAGAATTAAAGCTACGTTTAATGGATGTGTAATATAATCTTCTCCTGTTAGTCGTTTGACTCCATAATGCATTTTGTTCGCATATTGGTAAGCTTTGTTGATCATTTTTAATTCTTGTTCATTTTTAATATATGTTTTGATCGTTTGATTTAGTTCTTCAAATGTTAAGTTTGGATTGTCTTTTCTCATATGTAACACCCCTCTTTAAGAAGAATAAAGAGAGGTTCTTCCCTTTATTCTTCATACCATTTCTTTTTTTCTGGTTTTCCTATATCTTTTTTTTCTAATTGATACCATAATCCACTTGCAATAAACACAGATGAGAATATACCATATACAAGTCCGAATAAAAGTGCGAGATTGAAGTTAAAGATTTCATGTGAGCCTAATATAATTAGTGAAATTACTGGTATTAATGTAGTAATGGTTGTAATAATACTACGCATGAATGTTTGTCTTAAACTTAGATTGACAATTTCTTTTAGTTGTTCTTCATTCTTTATATTTTTTCTTCCTTTTTTCTTTATGTTTTCTTTGATACGATCAAAGGTAACGATTGTGTCGTTAATGGCATATCCAATAATTGAAAGAATTGCTGCGATAAAGATACTTGAAATTTCTAGTCTAAAGATACTGAATAGTGAAATGATTACAAATACATCAATAAATATCGCTAATAGTCCACTGATTGCATAATGGAATGTGAATCGGAACGCCATATAAAGGATGATTCCTATTGATGCAAGTAAAATAGAAATAATTGCATTTTTTACAAGTTCTTGTTTGACTACGTTTGATACAACTCCAATATCTGTTTTGGCTTTGTATTTTTCTTTAAAATATTTTTCTGTTTCTGCTACTTTTTCTTTGTCTAAAGTGTCTTCTATTTTTATCATTGTAGAATCATCGTTTAATGTTTCTATATGATCTAATTTTAGTTTTAGTTCTTTGATATCGCTTTTTAGTGTTTTTTCATCTAGTTTTTGGTTAGTTGTGAGTGTAATTGATGATCCTCCTTTAAAGTCGATTCCTAGTTTTAATCCTTTGGTTGCAATAAAAGTTGTTCCTACGATAATTAGGATGATACTTACTAAGAAATACCATTTTCTTCCTTTTATGAAGTCTATTTTTGCAAATGGCATTGATTTGATTCGTTCTTCGCGATTTTTATTGATTTTTTTAGGATTGATTCCTATAAATATGTTTGCTTTATCGTCAAAGTATTTTGTTTTTACGAATGTTTTTAATAGTGTTCTAGTTAAGAATACCATAATTAACATGGTGACGCAGATACTAATGATCAGCATGGTTGCGAATCCTTTGATGCTACTTTCTCCAAAGATGAATAATATGATTGCTACAAGCAATGTTGTTAGGTTTGAGTCAAAGATGGTCCAGAAAGAATTTTTGTTTCCATTTTTGAATGCAGTTTGTAAGTTGTTTCCTTCATAAAGTTCGTCTTTGATTCTAGAAAAATTTAGTACTGAGGCGTCTACTGCCATTCCAATTCCAATTACAAGTGCGGCAATTCCTGGGAGTGTAAGTACTCCTCCAATTACCCAGAATATTAGGAAGGTAATTAATGTATAGAATAGTATTCCAATACTAGAAATGATTCCTGCGAAACGATAGATTATAATCATGAAAAACATGATGAGTCCAATTCCGACGATTCCTGCTAGGAATGTTTTTTCTAATGAGTTTTCACCAAATGATGCTTCTACGCTTTTTGATGATATTTCTTCTAGTTTGGTTGGTAAGCTTCCTGAATTGATTAGTTCTACTAGGTTTGTTACTTCGTCTAGTGTAAAATCTCCTTGAATAATCACATCACTTGCGAATCCTTGACTGACAGTGGCTGCTGATAGACATTTTGAATTGCTTAGACTTCCACATTTTGTTTGTTCATTTGCAAATGAGTCTGTTTCTTCATAGTCTAACCAAATAACCAATCTTTTGTCTTCCATTTCGCTTATTTTTTTGGTCATTTTAAAAAATTTGTCTTTGTCTTTCACGCTAAGTGCGACAGCAGGTTTTCCGCTACTATCTTGTCCTACTCTAGCTCCTCCACTTTTTAGGACATCAGCTGTCATGATTAAGTTATCATTGGTATCTCTAAATGTTAAGCTGGCAGCTTTACTTAAGGTTTCTCTTGCTTGATCTGGGTTGGTTACCCCTGCTAGTTGGACACGGATTTTGTCGTCTCCTTCTACTGTGATGTTCGGTTCACTCACTCCTAAAACATCAATTCGTTTTCCGATGGTTTTATAGGTGCTTGTAACCATATCTTTATTTACTTTTTTTCCATCGATTCCTTTTACTTGGTATAGTACTTCAAACCCTCCTTGTAGGTCTAATCCAAAGTTTAGACTATTTAATAATGGTTTGAATGTAAATCCTACTGCGATTGAAATGATCATTAATATTAAAAATTTTCCAATCACGTTTCCTGTTTTCTTCATGTTTAATCCCTCTCTTTAAAATATCTTGTTCTTTCTCTTCGATTTAATTTTGTTTTTAAGTAGTCATCAATGAATATGGATTCACTGTTTAAAATGTCATCTACCATTTGATATAAGGATAATCCTTGATCGTGAGTCCATTTTTTTTGTTTTAAATAATTCCAGATGTCTTCTTCTCGGATATATGGGTATCCATTTCGTCTCATTTCTTCTCTTTTTGTGATCAAAGCGGGCTTGACTCTTTCATATAATTCCTCTTCGGTTCTAAACTCTTCTGTCATCGCTCTCCTCCTAAAATTAAATCTATATATTCATTATATATCAAAAGTAGAATTCCTTCAACGGGAAATTGATATTTTATTGCGAAAAAAGGAGAAGTTTGTTGATTTTATTTAGATAGAAGAAAAAAAACTGAAGTTTGAATCATTTCAGTTTTTTCTTAGAATCAATGTTACTTTCATAAGAGAATGAACCTCTTTTTCTCACTTTAGTATTCGCCCATTCAAAAGTCATTTCATTACTTCATATTTATATTTGTTATTCATATTGGTAATTTTTATTTGTAAATTGCTATCAAAGGGTTCTCCTGTTTTTGGATTTTTCAGGTCCCATCCAATATAACCATCTTGTTGAATTTTTGATAATGGGATGGTTTTAGATTCATTTGTGTCTGGCAATTCGCTAACATGATCTGTTCCCCACATTTGTGCTGACGATTCAATTGCTTTGATTTGGGAATCATAAAGTTCCTTGTTTCCTTCTTTTAAATGTTTGTCTATTGTTGGGATTGCAATTAAGGCGAGTATTGCCAGTATTGTAATTACTCCTAATAGTTCTGCTAATGTAAAGCCTTTTTCTTTCATATGATCACCTATTATTTATCTTACATTGTTTTTTTTTTTTAGTCAATCTTTGGACTAAGATAATTTTTAATTTCATAAGTTTAGATATAGGACAAGGTGAGATAAATGAAAAATAAGTTGGTTCAATCTACAATTATTTTATTGATTGGTGGGTTTGTCACTAAAATTTTAGGTATGGTTATTAAGATTGTGATGACACGGTTTATGGGAACGGAAGGTATTGGTATCTATATGTTACTACTTCCTACTTTTATGTTGTTTATTGCTTTGGCACAATTGGGTTTTCCCATTGCGATTAGTAAGTTAGTGGCAGATAATCATCATAATAATAAAAATCTTGTTTTTTCTGCTCTCCCTATTTCAATGGTTATTAATGTAGGAATCATCATTTTTTTGTTTTTTTCTTCTCGTTTTATTGCAGATCATTTGCTTCATGAAAGTAAGTGCTATTATGGGTTAATATGTATGGGGTTTGTTCTTCCTTTTATTAGCATTTCTAGTATTTTAAGGGGTTATTTTTTTGGAAAGGAGCGAATGATTCCTCATGTGATTTCTAATGTTACTGAGGATGTAATTCGTCTTTTGATTTTATTGATTGGGATTCCAATTTTTTTAAGCCGCGGGATTGAGTATGCTGTTGCGTTTGTTGTTTTATCAAATATTGTAAGTGAATGTACTTCTATTTTTGTGTTGTTCTTTTTCCTTCCTAAAAATTTCACAATTTCTAAGCAGGATTTTATTCCTCATAGAAATTCGTTAAAAGATGTTCTTTCGATTAGTCTTCCGAGTACTGGAAGTCGGTTAATTGGAAGTATTGGTTATTTTTTAGAGCCAATTATTTTAACCACTACTTTGTTACATGTAGGTTATTCTAATCAATTTGTTGTTTTGGAGTATGGGGTGATTAATGGGTATGTAATGCCTTTATTGCTACTTCCTTCTTTTTTTACTGCTGCTATATCTCAGGCATTATTGCCAATTGTTAGTAAAAGTTATGGGAAAGGGAAAAAAAGGTATGCGAAATCTAAAATTAGACAAGCGATTTTCTTTTCGTTGTTGGTAGGAATTCCTGCGACTGTAGTTTTTCTTATGTGTCCTGAGATTCCTTTAAAATGGATTTATAATACTAGTGAAGGGATTTCTTATATTAAGGTTTTAGCGCCTATTTGTTTATTGCATTATATTCAGGCACCATTGACAACAAGTTTGCAAGCGATGGGAAAAGCGAAAGAAGCTATGTATGGGACATTGGGGGGCATGGTAATTCGAACACTTCTTTTATATATTTGTTGTTTTATGAAAATTGGGATGTGGGGGTTAGTCATTGCAAGTGCTTCTAATATTATTTATGTGACATTACATCAATACAAGCATGTTAAAAAAAGTTTAAAGTAGTTCTTTTCTCGTAATGATAAATGTTTTTTCTTTGGTGTAAAAGGCGTAGAATATTTCTTCTAGAGTAATTCTTTTTTGTTTTAGTAGTTTATTGATCCAAACGATGTCTTTTCCGATTTCTTCTAATACTTCATATTGGATGACACCATCTAAAATAATTGGCATTGGATATTCTAGTTCTTTTGGGAAAATGGATAGTTTTCCATTATTTTCTAATATGGCATAGTTGACTTCTTCTACGCTTTTCACACCATGTTCTCTTAAGCCAGTAATTAAGTCGTCTAGTGTATAGCGTAGTTTCGACATGGTGCTGAAAATGAGTTTTCCGTTTTTTATAATCACAGATGGTGTTCCATCAATGAGCTTTCTAAATTTGTCACTTTTCAGTGAAATAAAACTGATTGTTATTTGAGCGAAAGCGAGACATGTAATTGGAATAATGGAAGTAAATATGGATACTTTTTCTTCTGTGATGGAATAGATTGCACATTCTGCCATTAGTATAGTTACGATGAAATCAGTGATGGATAATTTTCCAAGTTCTTTTTTTCCCATTAGTCTATAAATAAAAATAATATATAAATATAATACAATGCTTTTCCAGATTAAATGCATATTGATCACCTACTCTATTATGAATGTTCTTCTATTTTTTATACAATTGAATAAAATTTATTAGGAGGGTTATTATGACTTATTTAAAAAATATTGGTATTTCCTTTGGTTTTATTTTAGGGAGTTTGTTTGGAATTACGTTATTAATTACGTTTTTCAATTATATTAATTTGATTGGTTCTAAGACTTTATCAGTATTAGAAATTTTAACTCCTTTAATTGCTTTATTTATTGGTGGCTTTTCTATTGGAAGAAAAAGTAAGAAAAAGGGTTGGTTAGAAGGGCTAAAGTTGAGTGG
>CAJTLA010000049.1 GCA_910576985.1 uncultured Bacilli bacterium | reverse complement strand
TATATTTTAAGGGTTCAATGGAGGTAAATGATAAAAAAAGTGAGATTTTTTATATAGGCATTAAACTACTGATAGGAAAAAACCTAGAGTTACTGGAAAAGTACTGTAAAAAAAATTTTTGAGAAATCAAAAATTAAATTTAAGAATGAGTATGAAATTTAGAGGTTCTAAATGTAGTTTTGAAAAATTAATATCTAGAGAAACGATACAATCTTTAGATCCGAATACATTTAAAGATCATATTATTTTTAAATGTCAATATTGTAATATTAGAATGGAGTCTATTACTATAGAAGTGGATTATTAAGTATCTTTTATACTTTTTTTAAGAACAGATTTAATTTCTGACTTTTTTTATTTCCTTTTTCGCATTCTTTACTTATAGCATACTAAAAGTTTAATATACTTTTGCACAGCAAATTCCTAATAGAAAAAAACATCACAATTGTGACATTTTTCTAATCGTCATAAATTCCTAAGTAATATTTTTTCTTACCTTTTCTGATAATTGCAACTTTTTCATCTACTAGGTTTTCTTTTGCAATCGAAGATTCGATATCATTAAATTTTATGTTATTTATTGTGATTGCGCCACTTGTAATCATTTCTCTTGCTTCTCTTTTACTAGAACAAATATGGTTTTGAACTAATAAATCTACTAAATTACTTTCTTTAAAATGAAATGTTGGAACATCTTTGAAATTATTGATAATATCGTCTGCTTTGAGTGTGAAAATCTGGTCACTAAATAAAGCTTCACTCATGGTTATTGCTTTTTGATATTCTTGTTCTCCGTGTAAAAAGGAAATAACTTCTTTTGCTAGTGCTTTATGAGCTTCTCTATATTCTGGGTGTTCTAAATGTTTTTGTTCTAGTTCTTGTATTTCTTCTATTGATAAAAAGGTTAATTTTTTTAAATATTCTATAATTTTACTATCTTCACTATTTAGGAAAAATTGGTACATTTCGTAACTGGTTGTTTTTTCTTTATTCAACCAAATTGCTTTTCCTTCACTTTTTCCAAATTTTGTTCCATCTGCTTTTGTAATCAGTGGCATGGTAAGGCCATATACAGTCGCTCCTGTTTTTTTTCGGATCAGTTCTACTCCTGAGGTGATATTACCCCATTGATCTGATCCACCTATTTGTAAAGAACAATTTTTAGATTCATGTAAGTGTAAGAAATCAATGGATTGTAAAATCATATATGAAAATTCTGTATATGTAATTCCAATATCTAATCTACTTTTTACAGTTTCTTTATTTAACATGTAATTTAGATTAAAAAATTTTCCATAATCTCTTAGGTAATCAATGAAATGAATATTACCTAACCAGTCATAATTATTTACTACTTCAAATCCAAATATATCTTCTACTTGTTTTCTTAGTTTTTTATAATTAGAATCTAGTTCTTCTTTGGTAATCATTGGTCTTTCTGCACTTGGTTTTGGATCTCCAATCAAGCCTGTTCCTCCACCTACTAAAAGAATTGGATTATGGCCTGCTTTTTTTAAACGAAAAGCCATTGAAAAGGTAGAATAATGTCCAATATGTAAGCTATCTCCTGTTGGATCTGTTCCTATATAAAATGTTAGTCCTCCTTGGTTGATTTTTTGTTCTAATTCTGGATCAGTAATATTATCAATTAATCCTCTCCATTTTAATTCTTCAAATAATGTCATTTTATCTCCCCTTCCATAATTTCTAAAGCATGGCTTGTTCCAATTCTTGTTGCGCCATGTTCGATCATTTTTGAAGCTTCTTCATATGTTTTAATTCCACCAGATGCTTTTATTTCTAATATTTCACTTTTATGTTTTTTTATTGTTTCTATGTCTTCTATGCTTGCTCCTCTTGTTCCATATCCTGTAGAAGTTTTTATAAAGTGGACAAAGGTTTGGTTACAAATTTCTGTCATTTTTATGATTTCTTCTTCTGTTAGATAACAAGTTTCAATAATAACTTTTAGGATATGGCCATCAATACTGTCACGTACTTCTTCAATTTCATTTTTGACATATTCATAGTCTTTATCTTTTAGTGCTC
This sequence comes from uncultured Bacilli bacterium, assembly GCA_910576985.1. Lineage (GTDB taxonomy): Bacteria > Bacillota_I > Bacilli_A > RF39 > UBA660 > MGBC102946. Next base: position 8,427 of record CAJTLA010000049.1, on the reverse strand, counting down.
CAATATTAATTACCATATCGATTTCATCAGCACCTGCTTCTATGGCTGCTATGGCTTCATATGATTTTGTCATTGTGGTTGATGCTCCGAGTGGGAATCCAACTACGGTGCTTACAGAAACAGTACTTTCTTTTAGTAAGTTACAAGCGAGTTCTACATAACAAGGATTTACGCAAATGGATGCGAAATGATGTTTTGCTGCTCGCTCACATAGGTTTTTAATATCTTCTTTGGTTGCATATGCATTTAAATTTGTATCATCAATATAACAATTCATAATTTTCACTCCTATCAAAAAAAGTATTATGATATAAGGACGAGTTTCCCCGTGGTACCACCTTATTTCATAATACTTTGATTATGCACTTTTTTCTTTTAACGCAAGAATCACGCTTCACTCCCTTTGTGTAATTTTGGATATTTTTTCTGGTTTATTTTCATCGCCATAAACTTTCTGATTTCTCAAAATATCTTACTTTCAAAGTTCTTCGTAAATCAATAATAATTTATCACATTCATTATTTTCTGTCAATCCTCTTTATGGATATGTTCTATAATATGCTCAATTTTGTTTCCATATTCTATTGATTCGTCATATATGAATTCTAATTCTGGGATATGACGAATTTCAATTCGATCTGCTAATGTTTTTCGGATAAATCCACTAGCACCTTTCAAAGCTTCCATTGTTTCTTTTCTTCTTTTTTCATCAAATATAGTAACGTATACTTTTGCAAAACTCAGATCATTGGTTACTTTAACATCAGTAATGGTTACAAATTTGATATCTTGGTCTTTTATTTCAGTCGCTAAAATATAACTAATTTCTTTTACTAATTGACTGCCAATTCTTTCTGTTTTTATGCTCATTTTATCACCCCATATTGTTTTTATAAGTTCCCCATAAAGTCAAGAATCATTTTTGCAATTAAGGAAAGTGTGATTATTAAAATCGTCAATAAGATAATAATTGTTCTTCGTTCTTTGGCTTTTTGGTCTACTAATTGTAAGTAATATTCTTCTTTGGCTTCTTCTAATATTTCATCATTATGTTCATTAATTTCTAAAATAAACTCCTCTAATGATTTCTTTTTTTCTTCATCTAGTACAATTTCTTGGCTTGCTACATATTCAAAGTTATCGTTCAACTCTGGTAAATGGTTGTGATACCGATATCCTTTTACAGTATTTAAGTCTTTATTGATTAATTCTTGAATAAATTGTTTTAATAAAAATTGATACATTGGAGTAATTGATTCGATTTTTAGTGTTCCATCTCTCTCTATTACACTTCCTAGATAAATAGTTGTATTGTTATTCGAATCACAGTATATTAAATAGTTTCTTTTCGTTGATTCAAATTCAAAATAAGCAATTACTTTGACTTGTTTTCCATTTATAAAAATTGTTTGTTCCACAACTATCATCTCCCGTTTTTAGTATACCATAGAATGTAATCAAAGTAAACTGATTATTCTTTGATTTTATTACAATAAATGCTTATAGTTTCTATGATGATGGTATTAGATAAATTATCATTTTTGTTTCAAAATATCGTGGTAAGTGTATCACTACTAGAAATATTATGATTCGATATTTGAATTTTCTTTCGTGCTTCTTTTTTTATTATATTATTTTTTTCAAGATAAAAATTGTAATTTATTTTGAAAAAAAAAGACCATTGTACTGATCTATCAACAGTCTAATCATTATTTATTTTACTTCTACCATTTCATAGGCTTCAAATACATCGCCTACTCGCAAATCGTTATAATTTTCTATTGTGATTCCACATTCTAGTCCTTTTTTCACTTCTTTAACACTGTCTTTTTCTCGTTGCAATGATCCTAAATTTCCATCATAGATTACAATGCCTTCGCGAATGACACGTACTTTTACATTATTTTTAATCATTCCATCTGTTACATAAGATCCTGCTATGGTTCCTACTTTTGAAAATTTGAATAGTTGTCTGATTTCTGCACTTCCAATTACATGTTCTTCAAAGACTGGGTCAAGCATTCCTTTCATGGCTGCTTCCATTTCTTCTACGGCTTTATAAATAATATTGTACAGTCTAATTTCTACTCCATTTTCTTTGGCATAGTCTTTTATGCTGTTTGATGGTCTTACATTAAATCCAATTAAAATAGCATTTGAAGCTTTTGCTAGAATAATGTCACTTTCTGTAATGGCTCCTACGGTACTACGAATTACTTTGACTCTAACTCCTTCTACTTCAATTTTTTCTAAAGAGTTTTTGACAGCTTCACTACTACCATTTACGTCTGCTTTTATAATCACGTTAATTTCTTTCAATCCTTCTCCTATTTGAGAGAAAAGATCATCTAATGTAACTGCTCCTTTGGTTGCATTTTCTTTTAATCTGTTTTGGGTTTTTCTTGTTTCACCAATACTTCTTGCTTGTTTTTCACTTTCAAAAGCCATGAATTTATCTCCTGCTGTTGGGGTTTCATTTAGTCCTGTAATTTCAATTGGTAATGAAGGCGATGCAGAGGTAATTTCTTCTCCACGATCATTTTTCATCGTTCTTACTTTTCCATATGCGTGTCCTACTACAATTGGGTCTCCTAATCGGAGAGTACCATTTTGGATTAGTATTGTAACAATTGGTCCTAAATGTTTATCTAGTCTTGATTCTACGACAGTACCACTAGCATAACGGTTTGGGTTTGCTTTATATTCTTGCATTTCTGCTACTAACAAGATGTTTTCTAATAATTCTTCGATTCCATCTCCATTTTTTGCGGATACATTGGTATAAATCGTATCTCCGCCCCAATTGTCTGGAGTTAGTCCATATTCTGTTAATTCTGTCATAACACGTTCTGGATTGGCATCTGGTTTATCAATTTTATTAATGACTACCATAATTGGTGCTCCAGAGGCTTTTGCATGGTCGATGGCTTCTTTTGTTTGTGGCATGACACCATCATCTGCTGCTACAATAATGATTACAATGTCAGTAATTGAGGCACCACGTGCTCTCATTTCTGTGAATGCAGCATGTCCTGGGGTATCGATAAATGTGATTGGTTCTCCTTTAAAGGTTACTTGATAAGCACTAATTGCTTGTGTAATTCCACCTGCTTCTCCTGATGCAACATTGGTTTTTCGAATGGAATCTAATAGTGTTGTTTTTCCATGGTCTACATGTCCCATAATTGTGACTACTGCTGGACGTTTCAGTAAGTCTTCTTCTTTGTCTACGATTTCAAATTCTTCAAAATTGGTAACATCGGTTGCACCTTCTTTTTTGAGTTCTTTTTCATAAGAAACTACTAAAAGTTCGGCATTTTCAAAGTTGATTGTGTTATTGATGGTAGCCATAATTCCTAATGAAAATAATTTTTTTATTAATTCGGCACTGTTGACGTTTAATTCATGCGCTAAATCACCAATCGTCATTCCTTCTTTATAAACAATAATGTTTTCCAAGGTATTATTATCGTTGCTCATCAATTTTTCTTTGTTTTTATACATAGCTTTCTTCTTATTTGCAAGCTCTTTTTTGTTTGTTTTTATGTTCAATGCTGGTTTTTTCTTTGGCTTTGATGCGCCTTTATCCATGTTTTTGTTTTGAACAATTTGTTCTGTTACTTCTACTTCATCTATGATTTCTTCTTCTGTATCTAGGTTATTATCTAGCATTACAATATCATCTTCACTTAATGTGTCTTCTTCATTGGTAACTTCAATTTGAAGTTCAACACATTTTCTTAGTATTTCTTCTACTGTTTTATTTACATCATTTGCATATTCTAATACACTCATCATAGGTATACACCTCCTTATAACTTTAATGTAATCTCTTTTCCTGCTGGCTCATATTTATGATACTTCACTCCACAAGTATTTAGTATTTGTTTTGATACTGTGTTAGAATCAGTTCCATCATATTTGTCACTATCATAAATTAATTCTTTGATTCCTGCTTGAACGATTGCTTTTGCACATTCATGGCAAGGAAATAATGTAACATATAGGGTTGCTCCTGCCACTTGTGTAGGACAGTTCAAGATAGCATTGAGTTCTGAATGACAACTATATACATATTTCGTTTGAAATTGATCGCCCTCTCTTTTGTCCCAAGGAATTAATTCATCTGAGTAATTGGTTGGTGCTCCGTTATATCCAAGTGAAATAATGTGTTTGTTCTTGTCTACGATACAAGCTCCAACTTGTGTGTTTGGATCCTTACTACGTTCTGCGGATAGTTTTGCCACTCCCATAAAATATTCATCCCAAGAGATATAGTCTTGTCGTTTCATAATATTTCTCCTTACTTCAATAATTCATTTAATTGTTCAAAAACAGAATCTGGTATTTCTATTTCTAAGTGATGACTTAAAGCATTTCCTTTTTTTGCTTTTTCAAATACTTGTATATCTTTTTTTAAATAAGCTCCATGGCCATTGATTTTTCCTGTTGGATCTACTACAACACTTCCTTCAGGAGTTCTTACCACTCGAATTAATTCTTGTTTTGGAAGTCGTTCTTTTGTAATGACACAACTTCTTAATGGTATTTTTTTTGTCTTCATGGTATCACTCCTCTATAATATTGATTCCATCTTCTCTTGCTTGCTCTAATGTTTTTACTTCTATTTTATAATGCGTTAATCGTGTTGCGAGTCTAATATTTAGTCCTTTTTTTCCAATTGCTAAAGCTAGATTATCTTGATTTACTACAACTAAAGCTTCTTTTTTCTTTTCATCCATGATAAATACGTGTAAATTTTTGGCTGGGCTTAATGCATTTTCAATGAATCTTGCGGGGTCTTTGTCATAAGAAATGATATCAATTTTTTCTCCGTTTAACTCTTCAATAATACGATTGATTCTTGAGCCATTTTGGCCAATACAAGAACCCACAGCATCTATGTTTGGATTTTCACAAGTAACAGCAATTTTAGTTCTATTTCCAGCTTCTCTTGCAACACTATAGATTAGAATAATTCCTTCGTTGATTTCTGGAATTTCTAATTCAAATAGTCGTTTTACAAATCCATAGTGATTTCTAGAAAGCAAAATAAGTGGTCCTTTAGAGTTGTTTTCTACTTTTGAAATATATACTTTAATACTAGATCCCATTTTGATGTTTTCGCCTGGAATCACTTCTGACTTTGGTAGTATTCCTTGTGTTCTTCCCAAATCAATATAATAGTTTCTTACGTCTTCCATCTCTACTGTTCCAATTACCATTTCGCCTTCTTTATCATTAAATTCTCCAATGATATTATTACGTTCTGCTTCTCTGATTTTTTGTATCACCACTTGTTTGGCTGTAGAAGCTGCTACTCGTCCAAAGTCTTTTGGTGTGATTTCTTCTTCAATAGTTTCTCCTACTTCTATGTCTGGTACAATTTTTTTAGCTTCTTCTATGGTTAAATGAATTCTTGAATCAAATACAAATGGACGATAGATTTCTTCTTCCTCTTCTTCTGCATCTGGATCGTAATCATCATCGTCATCATCTTCCATGGTGTCAATTCCAGCTTTTAAAATAGCACGTAATCTTTCATCTTCTTCTTTTTCCTTTTTCTCCCATTCAATTGCTTTTTGTTTGTCTTCTTCACTGGCATATTGTTCATTTAATACTACTGTTTTATAAGAGTAAATATGGATGTCTCCCTTTTCTCTATCAATATCTACTCTAACATTTGATAATGAATGATAATTTTTTTTGTAAGCTGATGTAAGGGCTAATTCCATTGCTTCATAAATAACATCTTCTTGTATCCCTTTTTCTTTTTCAAGGACTTGGAGTGCAGTTTTAAACTCCTTATTGTTCATTTTATTCACAACCTTTCTCTTTAGAACAAACATCTAATACATAAAATTCTGAAATTGGGTCTTTTTCATCTAATATTGGATTTATTAGTTTGCTTACAATGACACAGTCTTCTACTTCTATGATTCCATCTTTGTCAATAACAACTTCTAAGTTTTTCACGTTTCCATCCATTACAAATGAAACACTATCAAGATAATATCCATTTTCATTGATAATTGGTTCAATCATTTTTTTTATTTCCTCAATCACTTTTTCACTCCCTCTACAGGAAAGAGTGGGATTTTTTGCCCACTCTCCTTTCAAATCAATACTATTATAACACACTTTTTCAAAAAAAAAAGTAATTTTCAAAAATTACTTATAAAATGATAAATTGTTGTTAATACATAGCGATAAGAAAAGGTTGACATATCCAATCATTCAAAAAACAACCTCTATTGCAGTTTTCTAATTTGTCTATCTGTATTTTTTATCTACATATCAGAAATCATCTACTCCTTCTTGCTAAAGGAATGACTACTTCTATGTTATAGTTGAGTACTAGATTCTTACCAATGAGATATTGCTTCCTCATTGATAATATATTTCGTAATTCCTTTTATCATTTCTTTTATTTTTGTTATAGAACTATTTTTTTCTATCGTTTGGTAGTAACTGTTTTAAGTTTTATAAATTCATGATATAATAGATTTGGAGATGATCGAATGAAAACGAACCAAAAGCAAATTTTAATTGGAATTGCTATTTTAGCTTTTTACTATATTGCCTCTTTTACTCAATTTTCATTGTTTGAACTAGTTGGAATGGATTATACGCAACTTCCTTTATGGATTAAGACTTCTTATATGTTAACGCATCAAATCGTGATGATATGTATTATTATTATGTTACTTTATAAAACTTTAGAAAAAGATATTATTGATTTGAAAAAAAATCATAAACTATATTTTCAAAAATATTTTAAATATTGGTTTTTATTACTTGGTTTAATGATGATAAGTAATCTTTTAATTGCTTTATTTTCTCCTAATGATATTGCTGGAAATGAAGAGGCAGTCAGAGAATTATTTGAATTAGTGCCACTTTATACTTTTATTTCTTCTGTGTTTATTGCTCCATTTTTAGAAGAGTTTGTATTTCGTCAAGGTATTCGTAATATTTGCACAAACAACATTGCCTTCATTTTAATATCTGGATTATTGTTTGGAGGAATGCATGTGTTGACTGGTCTTACAAGTTATTGGGATTTACTTTATATTATTCCTTATAGTATACCAGGTCTTATATTCGCATATTTACTTGTAAAAACAGACAATGTTTTAGTTCCTGCTTCTATGCATTTTATGCATAATGGGGTTTTAATGTCATTACAGATGCTTATGTTTCTATTGGGTTAACCAATAGTTTTTTATTTTTTTGGCTTTATTCTAGAAAATGTGCTAAAATATAAATAAAGAATATGGGGTGATATTATGGAACTTGAAGAGGAAAAAAAAACGTCCAAAAAAATTGGCATTATACTAGTTATTTTATGTTCTTGTTTCATTTTCATCATTCTATATGGAAAATTAATTGGAACAACTGGACTTATTGTGAAAGAATATAAAGTTGTAAATTCTAAAATTCCTACTTCTTTTTATGGTTTTAAGATTGTTCATATGAGTGATATTCACTATGGAAGAACAGTTAACAAAAAGGAGTTACAAAATATTGTGAAAAATATCAATTTATTAAAACCTGATATTGTTGTTTTAACAGGTGATTTGTTTGATCAGGAAGAGATTCTGACTACTCAGGATATTAAAATTTTAACGGAAGAATTACAAAAAATAAAAGTTACTATTGGAAAATTTGCGATTATTGGAGAGCACGATTATGGGGTAAATCAATGGTCTACGGTTATAAAAAATAGTAATTTTGTTAATTTGAATGATACTTATGAATTAATCTATAAAGATGGTTATGTTCCTATTTTATTGGCTGGTCTTAGTACTAATTTAAAAGGGACAAAAAATGCAAAAGATAAAATTGCTCCAATTAATGATTATCTTAGCACTCTAAATTCTAATGAAGATCCAAATATTCCAAATTATAAAATTCTATTAATTCATGAGCCTGATTTTGTCAGTGATATTACTTCTAAAAATTATGATCTGATTTTAGCTGGTCATTCTCATAATGGACAAATTCGTCTTCCTTGGATTGGGGCGCTTTCAAAATGGAAAGGTTCCAAAAAATATTATGATGAATATTATCATTTAAATAATACCGATTTTTATATTTCTAGTGGTCTTGGAACGACTGGATTTGATTCGCGATTATTTAATCGTCCTTCTATTAATTTTTATCGATTAGTTAATAAATAGTTATATTTTTAGAAATTGAAAAAGGACTTTATAGCCTGGATTGTCAACATTTTTTTAGACAAATTTTATAAGGACAATTGTAGTCGATAATTAACGGGAGTCTGATAATCCAGCGAGCCATGTATTCGAATATTGTTATACCAATTTACATAATCAAATAATTCACGTTCTAATTCTTCAAAATTGTCAAATCTTCTATTATAAGCAAATTCCGTTTTTATAATTTTATAAGTTGCTTCTGCTA
>CAJTLA010000048.1 GCA_910576985.1 uncultured Bacilli bacterium | reverse complement strand
TTTGTAAAAAAATAAGGTTTCTCACCTTACTTTTTATTTATATATTTGTTACTATTTCTTCCATGATTTCTTTCAATATTTCTGTTCTATTTTTTGAAGTATCATAATATTTGATTTCATATTTTGGACATTCTCGTTTTAGCATTTCATTTGTTAAAAACCAATCTTTTGCATGCTTTTTCAGATATTCTTTTGGTAATCCAAATGTCCAATCTTTTTCTGTATCGTATTTGATGCAAAGGTCTATTATTTCTTCTACACTTAAATTACCAAGTCCAAGACATACTACAATTGTGTTTTCAAAGTCTATCATTTCTTTTACAATTTTGGGGTGTAATTGTCCACTTTCTAATATATATCCATAGTGATTTTCATCTGTTGAAGTACTAGAATTGAAAAATTCTAATAATGTTTTTTGAAAATATTCACTTTGTTCAAATTCTTTTTGTTTGTCTATATTTGTTCTATAATATTTTTCTTTGTCTTGTGCCCGAATCATAGCCCATTTTAAGGAATCACTATGTATTAAATTATAATTAACAAACTTATTTTTTAGCATATTACTTAGTGTGGTTTTCCCTGATCTACCGATTCCCATTATCATAATGTTTTTCATTCGTTCACTCCTAATTACTTCTATTTTCTTTATATTTGTTTTTCTTTTAATCGTTTTTCATATTCTTCTTGTAAGATATAGATGTCTTTACTACTCATAAATATTAATACTGCATTTTCATACTGTAATAGTTGATCTACTGAATCTAGAGAAATATATTTTCCATGATCTAGTTTGTCTAGAATTACCTCATATGTAACATCATCATATCCATTCTCTTCTCTATCAACTCCTACATCCATGATATAAGATTCATCTGCTAGATTAAGAGCTTCTGCGAATTCGCTAGCAAATTCTTTGGTTCTTGATAATGTATGTGTTTTTAAAATTGCGATTATTTTTTTGTCTGGATATTTTTGTCTGGCTGCTTTAATCGTTACTTTCACTTCTGTTGGATGATGGGCATAGTCATCAATTGTTACAACATTACCAATTTCTTTTTCTTTAAATCTTCTTTTTGCGCCTTTAAATGATTTGAGTTGTTTGGCAACTTCTTTGGCTTCTAACCGTTCATAATAACAAACGCCTATGACAGCTAATGCGTTTAATAACATGTGTTTTCCATAAAGTGGTAAGTCAAAATGTCCATAGTAATTTCCTTCTACAAAGACATCAAACTCAGTTCCTGAATCACTATATTCGACATCTTTTGCAATAATATCATTATCTTCTTTCAGTCCATAATAAAATATAGGTGGGTTGACTTCTAGTGTATGTGTATATGGATCATCTCCACAAGCAAGCACCATTTTTTCTGCTTTGTTGGCAAAGTTTTGATAAGCATCAATCACATCATCAATATCTTTATAATAATCAATATGGTCTAATTCTATGTTGGTGATAATGGCATAATTTGGATCATAATCTAAGAAATGTCTTTTATATTCGCAAGCTTCTAGAGCAAAATATTGGTTTTCTTTCTTCGCACTTCCTGATCCATCTCCAATTAAATAATTACAACCAATCATATTTTTTAAGACATGAGATAGCATGGAAGTAGTTGTCGTTTTTCCATGACATCCTGATATTGCTATGGTTTTAAATTTCGTTGTCAATTTGGCAACCATCTCTTGATAAGTATAAGTCTTAAGGTCCAATTCTATTGCTTTTTTTACTTCTGGGTTATGTTCATTAAAGGCATTTCCTTTTATAATAATCATTCCAGGTTTAATATTATTTTCATCAAATGGAAGAATTTTAATCTCTTTTTCCAATAGTGCAGATTCTGTAAAAAAATGATCTGGTTTATCACTCCCTTGAATTTCATATCCTAAGTCACTCATGATTTGTGCTAGTGCACTCATACCAGTCCCTTTTATTCCTATAAAATGATACATATTTTCATCTCCCTAATATATTATACTGCATTTATCCTAAAAAATTAAGAATAAATGGTCCTAAAATCAGCATCATAATGAGTGGCACAACAAATAAAACGGAAACAATACTAATTTTATTTGGAATTTTATTAATCTGTCCTTTAATTTCTAATATTTGTTTGTCTCTTAAAAATGCGATTTGATTATACATAGTATCTAAAATACTATTTCCAAAAATATTGGTTTGTGTGATATTTAATATTATATTGTTGACAGTTTCTGAAGGAATTCGCTTTTTCATATCTTCTAATGCTTCTAATAATGATTTTCCAAAATGTACTTCTAATAATGATCGTTTAAATTCATCAGAAAGTTCTGATTGAACATTTGCGACGGTTACTTCTAAAGAGTTTTCTAGGTTTCTCCCCGATTCTAGTGTAAGTGTTAGAATCTCAAAAAAGTAAAGTGCTTCATGGTCTAGTTTTCGGATTCGTTCTTTCAGCGGTTTTGTTAATACGATATAAGAATATGTATAATACCAAGCAAGTGTGATAGCTGGAGCAAAAATATAGGCATGTTTAGAGCAATATAAGACAATTAAGAAAACGATTAATGATGACAATAGTTGTAAGTTAATAAATGTTGTAGCATCGAATTTTGCTTTTTTCCCCAACATGTCAATTCGTGTTTGAATTCGTTCTAAGTCTTGTTCTCGGTAAATTTTTCGAATGATATTGTTTTTCACATTTTTCACATCCTAACTGTCATAATTTTTCTAACGCAAACGATATACATCACATAGAAAATAATAATAATAAATGATAATAAAATTCCAAATGGTGTTGTAAAGAATGGTAAGAAGTATTCTGGGTTTACAATACTTACAAAAATTACAAATAAAATTGGTACACAAAATAGTACATACATAATTAGTTTTGAACTACTAGTTAATGATTCTAATTCTAGCCATAGTTTCTTTTTACTAAAAAGAGATTGTTCAATAGAGGAAAATACTTTAATAATGTTCCCTCCTGTTTTGTTTAGGATGCTTAAAGAAGCGGTTAAATAGTTTACTTCTTCTAGTTTGATTCGATTAGCGAATCGTTCAAAGACCACATCTACGGATAATCCATAAGAGAGTTCTGATCTCATTTTTCTAAATTCTTTGGCAATGGAACCATCTAGTTCTGTCATAACAAGTTCGATTGCTTGAGTGATACTTCGTCCTGATTTGAATGCATTATTCATGATAATAATTGCTTGAAGTAAATCATTTTCAATGTGTCTTCTATGAAATTTATATTTGGATATATAAATTAAATCTGGGGCGAAAAAGCCTAAAAAGAATGGGAACACAATTTCATATGGGCTCATGAGTTCTAGTTGAATGGTGGATGAAATAATTGCAATCATTACAAAAACGAATGCTACAAAAAATTTAGCGGAAACAAAGTCAATTCCTGTTCTAGATTTTGATCCCATAATTCCTACATATTTGTCATAACGATTGGCGTATTTTTTTAAGAAGACCGATTTTGATATGGATTTACTTATTTTTGATATCATATTACAGTAAAACTGATAGTATTTATCAAACAATGATAGTGAATTATCATGTAATGGTTCAATACTATATTTTCTAATTCTTTTTTCTAGTTTTACACTTCTGCGGTAAGATAATATCGCTAGAATGATAGTCATTAAGGCAATAATCATTCCAAGTTGGATTAAAATAACACCAAAGGTATCATCTTTTACGACATTGATTGTCATACTTTTGGTTGTTGTATTGCCTGCTCTATCAGTAACAGTGTATTCTAATCTTTTGATTCCTAGTTCTTCAAAGTCCAATTCTTCTATGTTTGTAGTCACTTGGTTTAGCAGATCTCCATCTTGTTTGTCATAGGCTTTAATATCTTCCATGGGATATAGTGGAGTTCCAATTTTCATTTTGAGTGATTCACTACCTAGAATGATCTCTGGAGCATCTTTATCAATTTCATAAATTCCACTTTCAATCATAGTTTTGTGGTTATAATAGTCAAATGTTTGTACTGTGATTTTATATTGTCCTGTTTCTTCTAAAACAATCTGAATTGGTTTTGCTTGATCTACGCTTTCTGATTTGATTGGTATATCGTTTTTTAATACAGTGTATTCATATCGTCTCACGAGTGAGTTTGGGGTAAATACAATATTTAGGTTTTGGTTGGTTGGTTCTATATGAGAAACTAAGCTAAAGTTGGATTCTCCCATGTTACTCACCTACGCTTTCTTTTTTTGGGTAAATATATCATCTAAAGTATCATTTCCTCTAGATTTGATTGTTTTATATACATTTGGTATTCGTTTATGTAATATAAATTCTCCTAATACTTCTCCATTTTCTTTGACACCATCTTGTTTGAATTCAAATATTTCTTCTAGTTGAATGGCATTGTCTTCGATTCCTGTAATTTCACATATGCTTGTCACTTTTCTTCTTCCGTCTGTTAATCTTGATATTTGTACTACAATGTCAATAGCACCTTCAATATATTCTCGAATCGCTCTGATTGGGATTTCCATTCCAGCCATTAAAACCATTGTTTCTAAACGATTTAAGGCATCTAGTGGTCCATTGGCATGCATTGTGGTTAATGATCCATTGTGTCCTGTATTCATGGCTTGCAACATATCAAATGCTTCTTTTCCACGAACTTCTCCAACGATAATTCGATCTGGTCTCATACGTAGTGAGTTGATTACAAGGTCTCTAATAGTAATGGCGCCTTCTCCTTCATAATTCGTGAGTCTTGTCTCTAGTGAGATGACATGTTCTTGTTCTAATCTTAATTCTGCGGCATCTTCTATTGTAATAATACGTTCTTCTGGTGAAATAAAAGAGGATAATACGTTTAATAGTGTTGTTTTCCCACTTCCTGTTCCACCACATATGATGATGTTTAGTTTTGCTTCTACGCAAGCTTCTAGAAATCGAGCCATATATGGGGTTAAGGTTCCTGTTCTTAAATAGTCTTCAATATTCGCGAGTTCTTCTTTAAATTTTCGGATTGTTAATACTGGTCCGTTTAAAGATAATGGTGGTATGACTGCGTTTAATCTTGATCCATCTACTAGTCTTGCGTCCACCATTGGATTGGCTGTATCAATAGTTCTTCCGAGGGGTTGAATCATTCTTTGAATGGTTCTTAAAATATGATCTTCGTTAATAAAGGAAATACTATTATCTCTTACTACTTTTCCTTCTAATTCGATATAAATTTCATTTTTCCCATTTACCATAATTTCTGTGATATCTTTGTCTTCTAGTAGTTCTGTGAGTGGTCCACTTCCACTAATTTCATTGTCAATTAAATTATATAAGTAATTTCTTTCTACATTTGATAAGTCATATCCATCAATGGTTTTGTCAATTTGAGTTCTTACAAAGTCTGTCATATCTCTTGCTTTTGTGATGTTATTATCGATTAGGTTTTGAATGATTTTTGTTCTTAGTTCATCTAATAATATTTTGTTTGGAAATGCTTCGTAGTCTGAGATATAAGAAACTTGTGGTATTTCTATTTCTGCTTCAAATTCTTCTACAAATTTTTTCTTTGCCATGGTTACCTCTTTTCTAGTAATGTTACGATATTTTGAAGTGTATTGATTGTTTTTTTGTGTTTATTATTCAAGATTGGTATTTTTCCTTCTACGATATATTTATCGATATTTTTAAGTTGAAAACTTTTTGGTATCACATAATCTACACTGTTTTTTATAATGCTTTTGATATCTGAGTTTGAGAAGTAATCTCTTCCAGTGATAGATTCGTTTAAAATAATTTTATAGTTTTCTTGTTCCATGTCTTTGTGGATGGCAACACGTGTTGCCATGTTTTTTAAGTCAATTAAATCATTATTTATGACATATAAGATTAGGTCACTTGCATCTAGGGCAACTAATGTGATTGGGTTTAGAAAATGGTTGGTATCCATTAAGATGACATCATATCGGTAAATGACTTTAGATAAAACTACATTGATATATTTGCTACTAATTTTATTTGCATTTCTTGGGTCTTTGGGTGCTGGAATTACATCAATAAAGTCATTATATTTTACTAAGTAATGGTCAATTTCTCCAAAGCGATTGGTGTTTAAATCATCCACTAGGCTATAAATATCCGAATCATTATTGATGTTTAAACATGGGGCAATTGCACCTCCATATAGGTCTAAATCTAGTATCAGTACTTTCTTTTTTTTGAGATTTAAAATTCCTGCTAAATTAAGTAATGTTGTTGTTTTTCCTGTTCCACCTTTTACTGATGTAACAGTTACGATTTTTGCTTTTTCTAATGCCATGTTATCCCTCTATTCTTTGGTAATTGTTTTTTTTCCATCTATGATTTTCCCTTGGTAAGCTGTTTTTATGATTCCTTTGTTTTTTGTAAATATATAGTTTGTTCTAGTTTCTATATGAATCATTACTGTTTCATTTTCGATGGTAAGTTTCATGTCATAGATGTTTTTTATGTTTTGATTTAATAAATTGTTCATGTTGGTTTTTAGTGCGGCTTCGTCTTGGTCTAAATGATCTAATGCATAAGAAATTGTATCTTCTAAGGTTCTTTCTATGGTTCGTTTTTCAATATATGAAAGACCAACATCGATAATTAAACTTGCACAGATTAATAGAATTGGTAGCAATAATACAAATATTGTTAAGACTTGTCCTTTATGGTTCATTTGGAATCACCCTTTTGGCTTCTATTTGATAAGTTCTGCCTAGTATTTTATTTAGTCCTGGTGTATTAATGGCTATTTTTTTTGTTAGTGTTATTGAAGTGGTGTCTGTTTTTGGTTCTATTGATGCTGTGATTCCATTTTGCTTGATATAGGTGTTGATTCCTACTTCGTTTTTTCGTTTGACTAAATTTACGATTTGTTCTAAGTCATTTTCTAAAGTATATTTTTTATAAATAATATTTCCAAAGTCTATGAGTCCTAAAAGAAGTAGTAATAAAATTGGTAATATTATAATAAATTCAACTAATGCTTGTCCTTTGTTCTTCATCTTACCACACTCGCATATTCTATATAAAATTATATCAAATATTTGTGTTGTTCACAAGAAAAAGTGTGTTTTTTTGTTTAAATTCGTACTTTTATTTTTTATATTATTGAGATGGAGAAATCGCAATAAAAAGATGATCGTTTTTCTACTTCTTTTTCTTATATTGATATAAAAAAAGCAAAAAAAAGAATCTTTCGATTCTTTTTTTCGATTAAGCTTTTAAACTACGTCTTTTACGAACAATCACAATAATTAACCCAAGTGAAATAAGTGCGGTTGCTGCTAGAGGAAGTACATATGCTACTTCTCCTGTTTCTGGACTGGTTGGTTCTCCTGCTTTTTTATATTTTACACAAATAGAATGGTCTCCAGTGATGTTATCAAATGTATATGTTCCATCAGCACTGATTTCTACATAACTACGGTCCATTAGTACACTTTCAATTTCGTATCCTTGCGCTACTTCAACTTTGAAAGTTTGTGTACAACCTTCTGCTACTTCTATAAATACTTCTTTTCCTGAAGCAATTGTGATTACTCCACTGGTACTACTATCTGCTTCTGTAATTGTACAGCTATTTTTTGTTGTTGTAATGGTACCATAATTAATCCCACTAGCATCTTGTCCATTAATGACATCAATTTTTGCAGCTTTTGCTACTCCTGAACCAATTCCTAATGCACAAAAGGCAATTGCAAAAAAGCTCATCATTTTTAAAGTTTTTTTCATAAAACACTCTCCCTTATTCTTATGTTACTATTATCCTACAAATTAGAAATAATGTCAATCATATTTTATTCACTTGACACATTTTCTGGCTGTAAATATGTATATAGTCTTTTTGCTAATAGCACCAGACGTTTGTCTTTTTTATCATCATCACATGTTGAAAGTGTTAAAATATGGTCATCTAAGTTCACTTCTAATTCATTTGATACAATAGGTTTTATGTTTTCCAAATAAGATTGGAATGATTTCTCACTATTAAAATTAAATACATAATGGTCTTTTGAAACGTCAAATTCATACACCATATAAATCTCATATTGATAAGTAGCTTTCGGAGTTATAATCCATACATATTTATGATTATTTAAAAAGTTTAAATCTTTATATTTTTTTAATGATCCAAACATGGAGCCATTTTTCAAATTGTGTCCATATAAAACTGTATTGGTTGAAGTAAAGTCTGTCCCATTTCGGTAATCTCCAAAAATAGAACCACTGATGTTATATTTTTTATTATATAGATGTGTCAAGTAAAATTCATTGTCTGCTCCTTGAACTACTGGGTAGTTAATTGGGGTATCATCAATCCAAATCCATGCAATTGTTTCTTCATTTGTTTTTTTTACTTCTGTAAAGTCCATTTGTGGAATACTATCATTCATTGGAAATTCATTCTGGTTTGGATCTGGTTCTAAAATAGAAACAGGATCCCACTTTCCTTCTATTTTTTCATAACTATTTGAAGCACTCCAATATTGATATACTGTTTTCATCAATATCAATAGTGAGATTGAAAAAATTAAAATTAAAATAATCAATACTACCATAGAAACTCTTTGACTTATGATCTTTTTCTTTAATACATTTCTTCTAATATCTCTTGCTTCATTTAAGTCTAATACTTGAGTTAAAGAAAGATCGGATTTTTCATATAAAATTGGATTACTCATGTGTTGTACATTTCCATATAATCGATTTAAATGGGTATTACAAGAAAGCCATTTCATTGGATCTTTCACAAGATATTTACTAATTTCTTTTTGTTTCATTTCATAAAATCTCAGCATGTATTCATTTAGTTTGGAAAGTAAAACTTCTAGTTCCTTTTGAGTCAAGCGATGTATGCGTATATTGAAATTAATTTCTTTTACGAAGTATTCTCGAAAAATTTTATCTAATAAATTTTCAGTGATATTCAGTTTTACTTCATAGTGTAATAATGAAATAAATTCTTCTATAAATCGTTCCATGCTTAAATGAGATTCTAGAATGGTTCTTTCATAGTAAAAAGCCAAATTTTGAGGATCTTTTTTTTCTATTTCTTGTTCATATAGTTCTAAAATTTCAGAGATTTTCTTTCGGTTTCCTTTGGCATCATATTCTTGTTTTAAATATGGTTCATTTTGGATTACTTCATCTGCTCGTTTTACTGTGGAATCAAGTAAATCGTTTAACGTAATTATTAATGGATCTGGTTGTTCTATTGCATTTGCATTTTCTATTCCACTTTTGATTTGTAATTCATAATCAGCCATTTTTTGATGATATAAGTCTGGTGCTACTTCGTTTAGAAATCGTAGATAATGAATTGTACTCTGTTGTTTGGCTTCTTGTTCTAAACTTAGATACGAATATTCTTCATAAAAGAAACTAGATCCGATTATTTTTTTTATGGTATTTTGCTTTTTACTTTTAATTTCTTCATATTTATTATGTCCCAAAGAATCTAATTTATATCTTTTTTCCATGAGTTCAAATAAGTAAGCGAGATGTTTTAAGTTTTCTTCTAATGTTTCTTTGATCACATTGATATTAATATAGAATTGTTCTTCTTTTATCACAAATGGTTTGTTATCATCTATTGGAGCGATTGTTATTGTTTCTTTTTTATTTTGTTTTTGAAGTAAATCTAGTATTAAAAATCTGAATATTTCTGCATAAATTTCTGGTTTTAGTTTTTGATCTTTTTGAAATAAATTCCAAAATATATAACAAATATACTCATGAGGAATACGATGATTTTTATAAATCATAAGATACGTAAGAAAGTCTCGTAGTTCATATTCATTTAATTTTTTTTGTTTTTTTACTTGTTTTTGATAAAATAAACCAATTTCATTTCTTGATTTTTCAAAGTTTATATTTTCTAAAAATGTTTTGAATTCTTTACATTCTTTTGGGTATTGTTCTAATAATTCTAAAAGGTCTGTACAGGCAGGCATTTCATAAAATAAAAATGGATTTTGCTTTATTTTTTGTAAGTACAATTGGTTTAAGATTTTAAGAGCGATTCCTAAATATTTGAAATTCATTGTTTTTTTTACTTTAAAAACAGA
This sequence comes from uncultured Bacilli bacterium, assembly GCA_910576985.1. Lineage (GTDB taxonomy): Bacteria > Bacillota_I > Bacilli_A > RF39 > UBA660 > MGBC102946. Next base: position 645 of record CAJTLA010000048.1, on the reverse strand, counting down.
TGCATCTAATAGTTGATCAAAACTTTTTAGGTAGTCTTTTTTTGTGCCATTTAAAAAAGGGCAATCATTTGGGTCTAGTAATTGCTTACATAAATCGTCATTCTCTAAAATTTGTAATAACTCATTAATTGTAATATTCCCTTTTTTCATCTTTCTACTCCGTTTTTTCTTCTTTTATTGTTTGACTTATTTTTAAGTAGTGATTGGCATATTTCAGAAAGTAATATGCTTCTTCTTTTTTTTTGCATTTTAATGCTTCTTTGTATTTTTCAAAGTAGTAAACCATTTTTTCTAAATCATTTAAATTTTTATCCATAGCCATCACCCTTATGATATATTTATTTTAGCACACAATAATATACAAATCAATCACAAAAATTTTATGTCATTGTCTTTTTTTAATAGCTGTGTTAGACATAATAACTGATTAAAATATTCAGCATAAGTTTCCAATCAATTGACATTTCAATATTAAAAATATCAGCTGACTTAATATCATTACTGTCTATATTCATACTACAAAACATTTCCTTTCTATAGTTTTGATTTTGCTATATCAATTATAGTATACTTTTTTTCATTTATCAGTCATAAAATTGAACACAATTTTTGAATAAAAAAAACTCACTATAAAGTATGTTTTCT
>CAJTLA010000047.1 GCA_910576985.1 uncultured Bacilli bacterium | reverse complement strand
CTATACTACAATCAGGATTTAATAGTAGTTATCCATTTCCAGAAAGTAAATATTATGATAATTATACGAGTGATTCAGCAACAACAGCTTGTAATAGTGGAGTATGTTATGGACACGCATTAAGTGAGACTGCTGGATGGTATTTAGATACTGCCTATTTTGCTACTTCGAGTAATTCATGGTTTTATCGTGGCGGAAATAATAATAGTGCTCAAACAGGAGTGTTTGATTCAAGTGCTAGTGGTGGTGATGCAGGAAAAAGCCGCTCCTTTCGAATAGTCCTATTAGAATAACAAAAGCGACTTTGTTTGGTCGCTTTTTATAATGATTTAATTTTGATTTTTCGGTCATAATCATTTAAAATGGTATGATAATCTCTTTGGGTTTGAACTGTCTTTGGAAGTCTATATTTTCTTATAATATAGCTACTGATTAAATAGAAAAGATAATCATTCCATTCTGCTTCTTTGAATCTTTCTTGATAATAAGGATTGTTTTGCCAATTTGGTATATATGCATTTAATAATTCTAGTAGTAAAGCAATCATTTCTTTTTTGTTGATAATTTCTTTCACTCCATGAATTCCTTTTATTCTTTGAAAAATTAGTTTTATCATAATGGAGTCTAACTCATCAGAATATTCTTGGTATAAATCGTCTTGTTTGAATTTTTCTTTCATTGAGTCTCCAGCGCCAATTAGTCCTTTAATCCCATTTGATTGTTTCATGTGTAATCCATGGGCAGAGGTACTATTTCCACTTAGCCCTCTCATTCGATATTGATAAATAGGAAGATTGGAATGAAGCATTTGTTCACTCTTGGCTAAAACATAATAGACAAACTCTAGATCTTCATATACAACTTGTTTACTTTCTTGATCAAATAAGGGAATTAAATCAGAAGAAAAGATTTTGTCTAATAAAGAGCATGTAATATTACTAAATTCTCTTTTATCTGTTTTAAAATCAATTATATTTTTAGACCATTTTCTAGAGGTTAGTGGAATTCTAGAATTTGGTAGAAAGACAGTCATTCTACCATTTGCCACTTTTAAATTATATGAGTCTAATTGATAGCAAACATTCATATATGATTTTGTATTGATTAAATCATCACTATCTACAAATCCAAAAAATTTTGTGTTAACATAGGTAAGACCTAGTCTTCTAGCGTGTGCTGCTCCTTGATTTTCTATATGAATTGCTTTAAAACTTTTGTTACTTTTGCACAGCTCTTCAATGACTTCTTTCGAATGATCAGTAGAACCATCATTGACAATTATGACTTCAATTTCTTCATGATTTAAACTATGAAAGCATCTTTTCAAGTAAGGAGCATTATTATAAACAGGAACGATGAGTGTTAGCTTTTTCATGACGTTTCACCTCTTTTTGAGCACTATTATAGCACCAATTTAACAAAAATGTAGAAACAATTATATTTTTTTGTTTTGATTGGATTAGATCAGTGATATTGGTGAATGATGAAATACTGTTGCTATTTGGGAAAAAAATATCTTTAAGTAGCTTTTTTCTTTTTTTTATTATATAATTGATTCGGTGATAACATGTTTGAAAATTTAGGAGATCGGTTACAAAATGCGATTAATAAAATGAAAGGTTATGGGAAAATAACTGAAGAAAATATTAGTGAAATTACAAGAGAAATTCGTTTGGCTTTATTAGAAGCGGATGTCAATTATCAAGTTGTGAAGGAATTTATTTCTAATGTAAAAGAAAAAGCACTAGGGGAAGAGGTTCAAAAGAGTTTAAAACCTGGAGAACTTTTTGTTAAAATTGTGAAAGATGAATTGGTGGCTTTGTTAGGTGGAGATAAGGAAGATTTGAATTTAAAAGGAAATCCTGCTGTTTTAATGTTGGTCGGATTACAAGGAAGTGGAAAAACAACAACGATTGGAAAGTTAAGTTTGTTACTTCGTAAAAAGTATCATAAAAAACCATTATTGGTAGCTTGTGATGTGTATCGTCCAGCCGCGATTGATCAATTAAAACAATTGGGACGTGAGCTTTCTATTGAGGTATATGAAGAAGGAAAAGGAAATCCAGTGGAAATCTCTAAGAATGCAATAGAGTATGCGAAACAGAATGGATTTGATTATGTATTAATTGATACTGCTGGAAGATTACATATCGATGTTCCTCTTATGGAAGAATTAAAAAATATTGAAAGTAATGTTCAACCAAATGAAGTTTTACTTGTGATTGATAGTATGACAGGGCAAGATGCGATCCATGTGATTGAAGGATTTCATTCTGAATTAGGACTCACAGGTGCGATTTTAACAAAACTAGATGGAGATACTAGAGGAGGAGTTGCATTATCTGTTAGACATTTAACACAAGTGCCAATTAAGTTTATTGGTGTTAGTGAAAAAATGGATGGATTAGAAGAATTTTATCCAGATAGAATGGCGACTCGTATCCTTGGAATGGGCGATTTAATGTCTATGATTGAAAAAGCAGAATCTGTGATTGATGAAGATGAAGCAATGAAAACAGCTAAAAAAATGGAAAGTGGTAAATTTGATTTGGAGGATTTTTTAAGTACATTTAAACAAATTAAAAAATTAGGTCCTTTAGAAAATATTATTAAAATGATTCCTGGTATGAGTAAAGTAGTTCCTAAAGATATTCACATTGATCCAAAAGAAATTGCTCATATTGAAGCGATTATTCTTTCGATGACGCCAAAGGAAAGAAGAAATCCTGAACTTTTAAAAGCAAGTAGAAAAATTAGAATTGCTAAAGGGAGTGGCAGAAGTGTAGAAGAAGTAAATCGTTTGTTAAAACAATTTGATCAAATGAAATTAATGATGAAGCAAATGAAAAGCGGGAAAATGAAATTTCCATTTTAAAGTGCTAAAGAGTAGGATTTTATCATAAACACTGTTTTTTTTCGTGCATAGTATAAACTAGATAAGGAGGAAAAAAAACATGTTTAACAAAAGATGCTGTTCAGGTATGCCTAATCAGGGTATGATGATGCCACAGATGGGAATGGATTCATGCAATCGTGAGGTTGTAGAACCTACAATTAATAAATGTATTGAGAGGGAATTTTATCATGAAGTTCCACACGTTTGTCCAATTCATACTCATGTTGTAAATAAGCATATCTATAAACACACTTACACACCACAATATTCTTGTTCTGAAGAAAATCAAGTTTGCAATATTGATTGTGGTGGATGTTCTGGTTTTTAAAGGAAGCATAGCTTTCTTTTTTTTCTAAAAATTCGATATTGTTTCATTGCGAAAAATGTGTTAAAATGTATATATGGTAGGTGATCATAGATGACAGCAAATAAAACAACAGAAATTTTACAACGCCAGATTGATAAGCTGAATCAAGAGCAAACTGAGACCAAATGGAATGAAAAGGATAAAAAGTTATTTGAAAAGTTTTTAGGGTTGGTGCATGATGATCCATTTCGTATTTTTTATGCGGATGGTGGAGAAGTTCATCGAATTTTAGAACTTGTTTACCCAAATGCGGTGAAAGAAGAAATTAGTGAATTATTTAGAATAAAGTATGTTTATGATGGCTTTTTAAAATATGGGGAAGTTGTAAAGCCACAAATTGAAAAAGAAAGACCGAATTTAGAAACTTTAATTAAAGATATTTCAGACCATTATTTGGAAGTTTATCGAAAGCAGAAAAAAGTAAAAGAAAATGCGATTAAGCAATGTCGAATTGTTTTGGAAAAAATGAATAAACAACGTTATGTAACTTTGGATGATTGTTCATTGTTATTAGGTTTGGCATCCAATCGTTCAATAGATGAGCGAGTTGATCTTTTGTCGGAAATTTTAGAAAATAATAATTCTGCAATTCAAGAGTTATTGAAAATGAAAATTGTTAGAAAACCTAAAAAAGAAGAGACAGAAGATGAATTAGAAGTGACCAAAAGGTTAGATATTCCAAATGTGATAATGGAAGCTGATCCAGAGGAAAAACCAAAAGTTGTAAAAAAGAAGGTTGAAGTGGAGCCAGAAATTGAGTTAGAACCAGAACCTGAAATAGATCCAGAATTAGATTTTGAGTTTGAACCTGAAGAACCTGATTTAGAGATTGAGCCAGAAGAGGTTGAAGAATCAAAAGTGGAACAAAATACTTTAGAAGAAACTACAGAGGAAGTAAGTGTTGAAAATTATACTGAACAATATTTACATGCTTTAAAAGAAATTGATCCAACTGATACTTTACTTATTCAAAGAACGCTTCCAAAACCATATATGCCAAATTTTAATGAAATTATGAAGTCTTTAATTACAACATTAAAACAATATATTTTAGAAGTAAAGGAAGAGGAACAAAATAGCGGAGCGAAAAGGGTTAGAGAGCTAAGAGAAGAATTAGGAAAAACGCAACAGCTTTTAAAAGTCATGGTCGCATATTTAGAAAAAAATGAAGCGGGATCAATTGAAAATAAAGAAAAACTTGTTGAAGGGGAAGCAATTCAATTATTATTGTTGGAAAATGAAGAAGGAGATTCTTTAGTTGAGAACGATTTTAAAAGACAATTAGATCCTTCTCAATATAAGATTGCGATGGAACTTCTTTATGATTTAGAACAATTTTCAGATCCTGATGTAAGGTCAAAGGCAAAGGTGAGTCCAATTGTTGGGATTTTAGAATTGTCAAAGTCAGGGGTTCATGTATTTTTTGAACCATTTGCCGAAAATACATATATTGTAATTGCAATTTTAGCTGAAAAAAATGGCTATCGTACGTGGGTAGAAGATAAGCTTCGATTACGTCATGGCTTGTTCCAAAGACAAGAAAAAGGAATGCAGAAAAGATGGAATCAACATGGTACTAGAAATACAATGTTACTGGGAAGTGAAACTGCATATTTAGAGATGCAAGATATGGCAGAAAAGAGGTAGTGATGATGAAAATATTTAAGAAACAAAATGAAGCAGTATTAAAAGAGTGTCAAGAAATGTTAAATAATGGTGCTGAAGAGTATGAAGTAGCATTACATGCCTTATATACAAATATGGTAGAGGATATTTTAACAACAATACAGGAAAAAGACATTGATTTAGAAATAGTGGCTGATTTTTTGGATTTTAGTGAAGAAGAATTGTTGGAATATTTAGAATTTAAGAAGGAAGATTATGCTACTTATCATTTGTTGTTAAAGTATGTAACATGTTATGGTAAATAAAAAGGAGCTATAAAATGAAAGAAGAAATAAGGAAAAAATTGAGTCATATGCTGAATAAACATATCCAAATATTGAATAAAAAAGTAGTGGAACATGAAGATTTATATTTCATTTTAGAAGTACTTGATAGTTTATTAGAAAAAATTGATGAAAATGAATTAGAATCGTTACTAGAGATTGATGAAAGAGAATTGAGAGATTTGGAGCATCTTTTTAAAGACGAGAAAGAAAAAGCTTTGATTCATAAAGTAACAGGTGTTCGTTATTTGGTAGCGGGAATTCATGATAAACATGTGCATATAGATATTACAAAAGATCAAAAACAGATGATAGTGAAGTTTTTAAAGTTGCTACAAGAAAAGAAAAATGTGATAGTACCAGTATTGGAGCGAGATAAAGGTTCTTTAGCAAAGGATCGCTCAAAACAGTTGTTTGAAAAATTAGAAGATTTAAATACACACACATATTTGAGTGAATTAGATGATATTAAAAGATTGTTTGTTGAGTTTGAAATATCAGAAGAAGAACAATATCAAATATTATATTCAGTTCTAGAACATAATCAATCTGTATATGCTTCATTGAAAGAGACAATGAATTAATCTTTTACTCTTTTTTTGAAAAAAAACTTGACAAAAAAATAGAAACGTGTATAATATAACTGAAATTTATATTTTGAAAGGGGATTTTTATATGAAGTTAGATAAGAATAATCATTATTCTGATCAAGAGATTGATTTGAATATCAGAGATAATGAAGAAGAACAAGAAGAAAGACGTAATCCTATTATATGGTGGATTATAAAACATAAAAAACTTACAGCGGCTATTGTTGCTGTAGCAGCAGCTTGTACATTTGGATTATCAAAATGTTCAGCAGATAATTCAATGGAAGAAAACCAAAAACCAGGTGATGATAAAATAGACGATTCTCATTTTGCAGTATTTGATAAAGATGCTGATAAAGATACTGAAGAAAAAGAGGATAAAAATATTGAAGAAGAACAAGAAGTGCAGGAAGACGAAGATTATGTTTTTGATAATGTGGTACAACCTCAAGATAAATTAACTGCTACTATTGTTGAAACAGTAAAACCAATTACAAAACCTAATCAAAACAAACCAACAGGCATAACAAAACCAGGAACAGAAACTGAGAAACCTGTAAATCCAGATAAGCCAGTAGGACCTGTAAATCCAGATAAACCAGTGGAACCAGAACAACCAGATCCAATTCTTCCACCAGTTGATCCAACTGATCCAATTCTTCCACCAAAACCAGTGGAACCAGACAAACCAGTGGAACCAGATAAACCAACAAAACCAAGCAAACCATCAGGTGGGAATAATTCAGGAGGAAGTAGTAGACCAGATCCAAAACCAGTGGAACCAGATAAGCCAGTTGAACCAGACAAACCAGTGGAACCAGATAAGCCAGTTGAACCAGATAAGCCAGTGGAACCAGACAAACCAGTTGAACCAGATAAGCCAGTGGAACCAGACAAACCAGTTGAACCAGATAAGCCAGTTGAACCAGACAAACCAGTGGAACCAGATAAGCCAGTTGAACCAGATAAGCCAGTTGAACCAGACAGAGAATGGGATAAAGGAGATCAAGATCAAGAAACAATCGGAAGTGGAGATCTTATAACATTCCCAGATGATGAACCAAGTCAGAGTACTTCTGAAGTAGAGTCAACACCTTCAGCAGATGGTGGACAAAATGAAGTAACAGATAGGGATTGGAACAAAGGAGATCAAGATCAGGAAACAATCGGAAGTGGAGAACTTGTAACAATGCCACAAACTAATGAAATTGAAACTTCTGTGGAAAGTGCAACCGAAGTAAGTCGTTCAGAACAAATTGAAACTCTTTATACTATGAGAGACATTGTTGTTGAGACTTCAAAGGGTACAACTGTGTTTGAATATCCAGTTCAAGAATCACAAGTATCAGCAAAAACTTATACTTTACATTTATAAGAAAAATGGAATTATTTCCATTTTTTTTGAATTTACAATAAAAAAATATTATGTTATAATTCAAATGTATAGTAAGTAGTGGTGATAACATGGACTTTAGAGATATTAAAGAATTTTTTAAAGATACTATAAAATATGTACTAGTAGCAGTATGTGTTTTGTTTATTTTCCTTTATGTTGTTTCTTTTCAACAAGTGGTTGGGCCATCTATGAAGCCTAATTATTTAGAAGGGGAAGTGTTTTTGTTAAATAAAATAAAATATCGTTTTTCAGAAGTGAAACGATTTGAAGTCATTGTACTAAATAGTGATCAGGCTAAGTTCATGATAAAGAGGGTAATTGGATTACCTGGTGATGAATTAGAATATAAAGATGATCAATTATATATAAATGGAAAATCTATGAAAGAAGAATTTTCTAAAACGGGGAAAACAGATAATTATAGTTTAAAAAAAATAAATATTGAAAAAATTCCAGAGGGATATTATTTTGTAGTTGGTGATAATCGTGAGAATTCACAAGATAGTAGGTACTTTGGTTTGATTAAGAAAAAAGATATTGTTGGAAAAGTGGGATTTCGAATATGGCCATTATTTAAATAAATGTTGAATCACAAATACAAAAAATGAATATAGTTATACTGAGTATATAATAGAAATTTGTAATTGATATGGGATTTGACTTTTTAATAATATTGTGATATAATTCTGGACAGTTATAGGGGTGTGATATTATGAATAAAAAAATTATATTTGTTATTTTGTTATTTATTGGTGTCAGCTTCATTGTTTATTCATTTGCAAATCCATTGACTTCAGATGACCAAAAAATGAAAGATGATGATCAATATAATGAAAATTTAAATGATGATGATGATGACACGTTTGAAGATTTAAATGGAGATATTGTAGATGATGATTCTGATGAAAAGGAAGATGAAAATTCAGAATCTGATGAATCACAAGAACTTACAGATTCTTCAAATCAAGATACTACACAAGTGTATGGGACAGGAAATTCTTATTATTCAAGTTCAAGAAGACCAAATAATTCTGGATCATCAAGCGGTGGAAGCTCAATAGTGTATCCAGGAACTGGTGGAAACGGATCATCAAGTGGTAATAATTCGTCATCAGGTGGCTCTGGATTTAATCCTGGTAATTCAGGAGGTGGCTCAACAGGAGGTTCATCAGGTGGAAATGATAATCAAGGTACTGTGACTCCGCCACAACCATTACCAACAGAATCTGTTTTTCAAATTAATACTCCAGTTGGTGATGGAACGAATGGGGCAAAAGTAACCATTTCTAAAAATGGACATAGAATTGTATTATCTGGAACTATGATGAAACAACCAATGGTTAATGGCGTAAAAACAGGGTCTTATGTTGTTTTACAAATTGTAGCACCAAGAGCTTTTACAGATGCAGAACTATCAAAAATGAGTGTTTTTAGAAAAGAATATAACAGCCTTCTTACTCAGGCACAACATAAAATTATTGCTGGAAATACAGGTGGAAAACCATATTTTGAATTGACTCAAGAATTTATGACAGGTGATGCTTTTACCTTAGTTATTGATTGGGGAGATGGAAAAGCAATTGAGTATGTTGTAGAATGTAATATAAAGGTAATATAGAGATACAAAAACTATTTAATTAATTTATTAGGTAGTTTTTTTATAAATAAAGCTCCTATCATTTTTTTTGACAAAAGTCAATAAAAAATGTTGTAAATGAATATTTTTCGCAAAAATATGACAATGTTTTGACAAAATCAAAAAAAAGTGGTAGAATGAATACAACAATTTAATTAGGGGGGATTTTTATGTTAAAACCAAATTTTAATGTGAAGAAAAGTGTAATAGGAATTGCCACAGTTTCTACTGTAGTAGCAGGAACTGGATTATATCAATTTTTGGCTCATAGAACAAAATCAAGTCTTGAAGAAGAAATGGTGATTGCAGCTAAAAAATATATAGAAAATAAGCAAATTTCAGATGGAAATAAATTAAAATTGGATTTGCCATTACTTATGAAAAATAGCGACCAAATTAATGATGAGAATACAAGTGAATTTATGGATTCTTATGTAGAGGTAACAGCTAAGAATGATGAGTATCAATTTAAATCTACATTAGTTTCTAATAGTGTAGAGGTTTTTGGTGCGCAGCAAGCTAGCGAAGCTGTAGGTGCAGATTCATCAGTTGTTTTAGGATCAATTGTTTCTCCTGTTTTAAGTTATGAAATCTCATATAGTACAAAAGAATTATCAAATAAAAGTGTTGTAGTTCAAGTAACAATGAGTGAACCAGTTCGTATTGTAAAAGGGGAAGGGTGGAGTATTTCTGATGATGGAATACTATTAACAAAAAGTTATGATTCTCAAATGGAAGATGAATTGGTAGTAGCAGCGTTGGTAGGGGAAAAACCAGATCGTGTTATTAAAGTGAATGAATTACCTATTATTGATATGGTATTTGAAAAACCAGTAGTATCTTATGATACTAAAGCAGCAACGAAAGGTCCTGTAACAGTAACACTAACTGCAAAAGAAGCAATGAAGGCTGTAAAGGGCTGGACATTATCAGAAGATGGATTATCAATGTCAAAAGCTTATACTGATAATGTAGAAAGAGAAGTTATCACTGTTTCTGATTTAGCAGGAAACAAAGCAAAAGCTGTAGTTAAAATTAATAATATTGATAATACTCCAGCTCAAGTAGAAGTTAGTTATAGTAAAACTGAATTAATTAATAAAAACGTAGTTGTAAAATTAACTTCTAATGAACCATTACAAGAGTTAGAAGGTTGGACATTATCAAAAAATAAATTGGTTTTAACGAAAACGGTTTCAGAAAATGAAAGTGCAACAGTAGTAGTAAAAGACATTGCAGGCAATGAAACTTCTGTATCTTATAGTGTTGAAAATATTGACAAAGTTTTTGAAAAACCAGTAGTAAGTTATAGTACAAAAGATAAAACGAATGGTGCTGTAACAGTGACTATTACAGCAGTAGAAGCGATGAAAGAAGTAGAAGGCTGGACATTATCAAAAGATAAGTTATCAATGACAAAAGAATATACAGATAATGTGGAAAGAGAAGTTGTATATGTATATGATTTAGCAGGAAATAGAAAACCAGCGGTTATTAAAATTAATAATATTGATAAAGAATTTGAACAACCAACTGTAAGTTATAGTGAGACTAATTTGACCAATCAACCAGTAACTGTAACTATTAAGGCAAAAGAAGCAATGCAAGAATTGGAAGGTTGGACAATTTCTAAAACTGGATTAACTATGACTCGTGTTTACACTGATAATAAAACAGAAGAAATCATAGTAAAAGATTTGGCTGGAAATGAGAAGAAAGTATCAATTAAAATTGAAAATATTGATAATGTATTTGAATTACCATCTTTGTCTTATAGTGAAGAAAACCCAACAAATAAAAATGTAATTGTAACAATTACAGCGAAAGAAGCAATGCAAGAAGTAGAAGGTTGGACATTATCAGAAGATAAATTATCAATGACTCATGAGTTCCGTGATAATAAAGAAGTGAATGTTATTGTAAGAGATCTTGCTGGAAATGAACAAACTTTATTAGTTAGTATTAAAAATATTGATAGAGCATTTGAAGCACCAGTAGTATCTTACGATGTAACAGTGCCAACAAAAGGAAATG
>CAJTLA010000046.1 GCA_910576985.1 uncultured Bacilli bacterium | reverse complement strand
TTTTGCTTTTTAAGGAGTTATTTTTATACATAAAACATCGTAATAGTATTATGAATGGAATTAATGCGAAAAAGCAAAAACAAATTAATGGTGAATAATGAAGAGTAATAAAATTGGCAATGGTATTGTTTTTAAAAATATGTTCTACTGCGAAAATAATCAATATTGAAATTAAAATGATGAAAGGATTTGAATATTTATCTTTTAAAGACCAATCGTCTTTGGCGTATTGTATTATAAAATATAAGCCCATTACAATGAACGCGAATAGATCAAATAGCCAGTGTAATGCAATAATTCCTTCGACGCGAGTAATAAATCCTCCTAATGTAATCAATTTTAATAAATGGAATTCAGGGTATTGATATAGTGTGGCTAAATGAGGTCCAAAAATAGATAGGATAAAAAATAATGTTGTGAATAAAGAGAAAGATCCTAAGATATAAGCGATTATTATGTTTCGATGATAATGTTTGGTATCAAAAACGTAATTTTTGGGAATTGAGGTGAGTACAAATAAAGGTAGAACATTGAATGCGATGAAGGACATGCTTCCGTTTAGTATTGGTTTCCACCCTGACTCTAATATTGGTTTTAAGTTATCAAAACTGACTTCACTTGAAAGACCTAGTAGTGCTAGAAAAAATAAGATGATTCCAAAATATAGAAGGATTACATGTGTTCTTGCAATAATCGTAATTCCTTTTGTTAAAATATAAGTAATTGCGATAAAGAACATAATTGTAATTGCAAGTGTTGGGGTTCTATTTAAATATTGAGAAGCAATAAATCCTACTAAATCATAAAAGGTCATAATAACACTAAATGAAACACCAATTACTAGAATGATATTTATGAGTTTTCCGATTCCAGTTCCAAATATTTTTTTGATAATGGAAAAAATAGTATCATTTGGAAATCGGTTTTGAATGAATAAAAATATGCCTAGTGGAATAAATCCTAATAGCATTCCTATTAGAATAGAGATCCATCCATCTTGTTTGGCTAAATGTAATATGTTACTAGAAGTTACTCCTAAAAAGTTGGCACGTACTACAAAATAGTATAGACAGCAAATTTCTAACATTCTCAATTTTTTTTTATTCATGTTTTGCCTCCTTGATTGATTGTTCTAAAGATCCTTTATATTGTAATGTAATATCAATATTTACGTTGATTTTTAAGTTTGGAAATCCAGATTTATTCCAATCTTTTTTTTCTTTTTTCCATATTTTTGGATATGTTTTGTGAATTAGGCTTCCATACCCAAAAATGTCACTTTGATATTTTGTTTGAGCCATTTTAATAGCACTATCAGTGTATTTTTTTAGTTCTTTTTCTGTTGCTTTTTCTAGATCTTTGATTACTTTTGGGTCTTCTAAATCAAGTTTTTGGTTTACTTCATTAATAATTCCATCACCTTGAATTGAAACTTCAATTATTGGTTTTCCATTTTTCATTTCTACTTTTGTTTTTGAGCCAATTTTCGGAATGGTAATTGAGGTTTGATTGTCGTGGTAGTTAAAAATGGTATACATTTGTTCAATGTTGTTTGTGAGAAGATTCATTCCTCTATTTTCGTTTTTAGTACTCCATCCTAGAAGTTTATCGTTTTGAAATATTCCAGCCGTTCCCATTTGGATAGAAGCATCTGGTTCTGTTTGTTTTAAGTTGTCTTCTTTTTCTCCTTTTTCAGTACTACCTTTGATTGTAACGCTGTTGATATAATTTTCTTTTCCCTCTTCTAGTAGTGTGGATAAGAAAGAATTGTAGGTTACTTTTGTCATGATGGCTTGTAAGCGGTATGTTTCTTCAATGTTGATGGCAATGCTTTGTGATGGAAAGGCTTCTAATGGAGATAGAATTTTTAATGTGTCTTTTGCTTTACAATTGTGCGCTAAAACCATATAAAACATTTTTCTAGATTGTGAATCTCTTAAGAGGTAGTCTAGAACATCGTTTAATCCGTCTTTGGCAACTTCTTCGGAGATGACAACAACCAGAAGATGTCTAAAATATAGTTCTTTGGGACTGGTTAATCCAATGTTTTTAAGGGCTTCTAATATTGTTTTTCCTTGACCTTCTAATACAATGGTCTGTGATTCTCCTTCTTTGGAGTTTCCTTGAATTTTTTGGGCGTTAGAAACAAGCATTCCTACTTTATATTCATCATTTTCTTTATCAATTGACATTCCAGTTGAAATACTTAATTCACTTAGTTCCCGATAGTTCCAGCATCCAGTTAGGATAAAACAGCAACATAGAGTTAATATTATTTTTAATTTCATTTGTTGTCCTCCTTCAATCGAGTTCTATTTTTGTCAGTTAAATATCTTGGTCGTTTGGTAAGTTTGTTAATTGGGAGTTTAATGATTGTATCTTTCCATGCGTTAAAGTCAAATGGGCTAAATGGAATGAGATATGGGACATCTAGTGTTTCCAAACTCACTAGTTTAATAATTAGAATTAGCATGGCTACTAGAAATCCAATGAGTCCCATAAACATAGAAGTAAAGATAAAAATAATTTTCCAACTTCTTAAAGCATTAATCATGTCAATGTCTGAAAAGGCCATTTCGCATATTGATGTGACTGCTACAATAATAACTACGATAGGGGAAACGACACCTGCTGAAACAGCGGCATCTCCTAATACTAGTGCTCCGACAATACTCATAGCAGTTCCTGCAGCACTGGGTGCTCTTAAGTCGCTTTCTCTCAATACTTCAAATGTGATACCAAATAATAAAATTTCTAATACGGTCGGAAAAGGGACACCTTGTTGTTGCATTGCGATTGAAATTAGAAATTCATCAGGAATTAGTTCATGGTTAAATGTTGTGAGTGCGATATAAAGGGCAGGTGTAATAATAGTGATAAAAAAAGCGAGTGTTCTTAAAATTCTAGAAAATGTCACATTAGAGGCTTTTTCATAATAATCAGTAGGAGCGTGCAAAAAGTTTACTAATGTAGCAGGCATGATTAGTACAAAAGGAGTATTTTCTACAATGATTGCGATTTTTCCATCTAGTAATTCTCCACAAACCATGTCTGGTTTTTCTGTGGTGATGATTTGTGGAAATGTAGAACGCATATTTCCTTCTAAAAATTTCCGAATATATCCACTGTCTAAGATTGCATCAATGTCAATATTTTTCAGCATTTGTTCAATTTTGTGAACACGTTTTAGTTCGGCTATATCTTTGATATAAGCAATAGCAACTTTGGTTTTGCTTCTTCTTCCAATGGTAAGTTCTTCAAACCAAAGGTTTGGGTCTTTGATTCTTTTACGAATCAGCCCTAAATTCATGTTGTGGTTTTCTGTAAAGCTGTCTTTTGGTCCTCTGATTACAGGTTCTGAAGAGGATTCTGTGACGCCTCTATCTAATTGTGTTCTTGTTTCTAGGATGATGGCTTTGTTGCTACCATCGACAAAAATACAAGTGAAACCAGAAGAAAGATAATAAAAGATACTGTCAAAGTCATCTGCAGTTGTTAATTTACTATTTGGAATGGTGTTTTCTAATCTTGCAAAGAGATTGGTAAAGTTTGTATCTTTGTTAGATTTTGCATCATTTGTAATGCTTTTCATGATAAAGTCGCTAATCTTGTCATCACTACTAACGCTTTCAAAGTAAACGTAGGATATTTGTTTGTTTCCAATTTTGATGGTTCTTGTGGCAAAATCTGGACTATTACCAATTGCTAGTTTCATAATTTCTATGTTTTTTTTTGAGTCTTTTTCGATTTTTTTCATACATATCCCTCACTATGTTTAGTATGGTTAAAATCATTTTATTTATAAGTAAAAATTGAATTTGGGTTTATTTATGTGTATAATATGGGTTAGAAATGATGTGGAAGTATGGAAAATAAAGTTGTAAAAATTGAGTCATTGGATCATCAAGGAAGAGGAATTGCACATGTTGATGGGAAAGTTGTGTTTGTGTGGAATGCTTTGGCTTTAGAAACAGTAGAGATCGAGATTATAAAGGAAAAGAAAAAGTGGATGGAAGCGAAAGTCGTTCGTTTTTTAGAATCTAGTCATGATCGCTTAGAAAGTCCTTGTCCATATTTTTTAGAATGTGGTGGTTGTGATTTGTTGCATTTAAATTATCAAAAGCAATTGGAGTATAAGGAGGAAAAGGTTCGTGAACTTGTAAAAAAGTTTGCAGGGCTTGATCATGTAGTACAATCAATTGTTCCGAATGATCAGATATTTGGATATCGTAATAAGGTTGTATTTCAGGTGGATCATAAGGTTGGTTTTTATCGGAAAAAAAGTAATCAAGTTGTGGATATATGTGGTTGTTTATTGCTTTCTAAAGTTATGAATTCTATGTTATCTTCTATTCGAGATTTTGTGGATTTGTCTTATGTAAAAGAGATTATGGTGAGAGAAAGTTCTGATGATATGTTGGTTGTGTTTGATGTGGAAAGTCAGTTTTCAATTACACAGATTCCATTAGAAAAGTTTTTAAATTGTTCTGTTTTGGTGAAGCGAGGTCATAATTACGAAGTGATCAAGGGAAATGCTTTTTTAACAGAGCGGATTTTTGATTATACTTTTAAGGTTTCGCCAAGTTCTTTTTTTCAAGTAAATAAAAGTGGGGTGGAAAAGCTGTATCAAACAGTGATAGATTGTAGTGGTCTTACTGGTAAGGAGAATGTATTGGATCTTTATTGTGGAACAGGAACGATTGGAATTGTGGTCAGTAAGAAGGCAAAACAGGTACTTGGGATTGAGGTTCATGAAGCGGCTGTAGAGGATGCGATTTGGAATAAACAGAAAAATGGAGTTCAAAATATAGAGTTTTTGTGTGGGGATACTGGAACTGTATTAAAGAATACTTTGTTTTATCCTGATTTGGTGATTGTAGATCCGCCTAGAGCTGGATTGGATTCTTTTGCAATTCATGAATTAAAGCGAATTCATGCTTCTAAAATTATATATGTTTCTTGTGATCCTGTTACGTTATCCAGAGATTTAAAATGTTTGGAAATGGAATATGAAGTTAAGATTATTATTCCCGTGGATATGTTTTCTCATACATATCATGTGGAATGTGTATGTGTTTTGAGCTTGCGATAAAACTTTATAAATAAGAGAAAATCAACTATTCAGTAGTGGTCAAAAAATGATAAAAAATTGATATTTTTACTCATTTTAGAAAAAAATATTGTGAGTGTTGTCTGTGGAGAGTATGTTTCCTCATATCATTCTAACTGGTATGTGTTAACTAGTTGAAAAGGAGAAAGCCAATGAAGAAAAATGATAGAATTTTATTATTTATAATTATTTTAACTTATATAGCATTATCAATATTAATAAGTCAATTTCGCTTTTTATTTGATATTAAATTCTATCTTTTAACTGTTACAATCTCACTTGGAATTTCAACTAAAATTAAACTATCAAGTTATAAAAGAAAGGAGCTAATTAAATGAAAAATGTAATGATAGAAAAAGATAGTTCAGAATTAATAATATATGAATCAAAAGATGGAAGTATTAAGCTAGATGTCAATTTAGAAAATGAAACAGTTTGGTTAACAGCCAATCAAATGTCGTTAATTTTTAACAGAGATGAAAAAGTTATTAGAAAACATATACGCAATGTATTTGCTGATGGGGAATTAGATAGAGAAAACAACACGCAAAAAATGCGTGTTGATGGTGTAAAACAACTTGTTTCATATTATAATTTAGATGTAATCATCAGTGTTGACAATCCACTTTAAACTGATTTAATGGTCAGTTCTTTTTTTAATTTATTTTACAAAAACACACAAAGAAAATTGATTTTTTTGTGCAAAAATGTCAATGTGTATTAGGGTGATAAGAATGTTATATACAAGAAAAGAAATTTCTAAAACATATGCTTCTACTTATCAATTAAACAAGGTTTTAGAAGATAAAAAAATTTTTAAAATTCAAAATGGTATTTATTCTGATGAGGAATATGTAAATCCTTTAGCGGTGATTACTAAAAAATATCCTTCTTTTATCTTCACAATGGATAGTGCGTTTTATTATTGGGATTTAACGGATGTAATACCAGATAGATTTTGTTTAGCAACCAAACAAACAAGTATTAGGTTTAAAGATGAAGATATAAAACAGTATTTTGTTGATAATGACGTGTTCGAACTTGGGAAAACTACTTTAACAGTTGAAAATGTAGAAATAAATATATATGATAAAGAAAAATTTAGTAGATATATTAAAGATATTATATTTGATGATGATTCTATGTCAGTACATAATATAGATGAAGTCATTGTTAAAATGGAACATCTATTTTCTGATAAAATATTTATTGCCAATTTAAAAGATGTAAGAAATAATTGGCTTGATATTCCAGTAGATGCTGTGTTAGGGAATATACTTAAATTTCTAGAAAGAGTGGCAACAGAAGTTAATGTGTTTTGAATAGATGGTAAAAATTTTATAGAGGAAATCAATCTAAAAAGACTATTCACAGTTTTTTGTGAATAGTCCTAATTATTTTAAGCATATTTTATTTCTTTTTATCGTTAAAAAGATTATCTAAGCGTTCTTTTTCTTTTAAGAATGCATCTTTTTCATCGTCATTTGTCATAATGACTTCTTCAATCATTTTGGTAATATTATCAATGGTTGAAAGTAAATTGATACTTTCATCAATAAATTCTTTTTTTGTAGATATTTTGAGTAGACTAGATGATAGATTATCGTATAGTGAATTGATTCCTACTAGTGAAATGCTATCAAATAGGCTATTATTGGTTAGTAAATTCCTATTGATTTGGATGTCTTTGTATAAAGTTAAAATTTCTAATTCACTTTTTTTACTTTCTACATTGAATACAATCATGTTAGAAATTAATCCAAGATCATT
This sequence comes from uncultured Bacilli bacterium, assembly GCA_910576985.1. GTDB lineage: Bacteria > Bacillota_I > Bacilli_A > RF39 > UBA660 > MGBC102946. Next base: position 4,068 of record CAJTLA010000046.1, on the reverse strand, counting down.
TAATCCTTTTTTTAATATTTGGTTATTTTGATCGATGTCATCTACATAATTTTTGCTGTTTCTGGAAACACTTAAGAATGAATAAAATAATAAGCTTGTCAATATTCCAATGATTACAGCAACCATGTCATTAATGAGTTTTCCAATATCTCCTTCTACAAAACCATCTAATACTTTAATAATTACCAAAAATAATGCGATGGATAATAAAAAGATTGCAAAATAACTTTTTAACAAATTTCTATATGCTTTTACATATCTTTTTTTCTCTTTCATAATACCCCCATACTACCTCCATTTTCATTGTAACATAATTAAAACAAAAAGAAAAGTAAAAAGATGTATATTTGTGTGGTAAAATAAGAGAAAAGGTGGATGGACATGAAGAAAAAAGTTTTTTTAATCATTGTTGGTTGTGTTGTTTCTTTCGGTATTTTTGTGTTTTTATATCAATATATTCGAGTTAAAACCGCGAAAGTAGAAGTTACTTTGGTGGAGCATTTGATTGTGGAATTTGGGGAGAAAAAGAAAATTTCAGATTTTGTTTTAAAAATGAATGGAGATCATATGGAAGATCAAGAGATCTTATTTGATAAAGTTGGAAAAAAGAAACTTTCTTTTTCTTATAAAAATGATGATCATATTCGGGTAAACTATCAATTTGAAGTAGAAGTTGTAGATACGGTGAAGCCTTTGATTTGGCTTGGAAATCGGTATCGAGTGAAAAAGGATCGTGAGATTGATTTCACAAAGGAGATTCTTTGTGGTGATAATTATGATAAACGTCCAAAATGTGAGGTTGAGGGAACTTATGATGTTCATACTGTAGGGGATTATCCATTGGTGTTTAAGGCAACTGATTCTAGTGGAAATGAGAGTATACAGCCATTTATTTTGACTGTTTATGAACCTGTACAAGTAGAAGAAGAGGTACCAGTAGAAGATACTAGAGTTGATTTTTTAGAATATGTAAAAAATTATAAAAGTGAAAATACGCAAATAGGACTTGATCTTTCTAGTCATCAAGGGGAGGTTGATTTTGGAAAGTTAAAAGAGGCAGGGGTAGAGTTTGTGATTTTGCGAGTAGGAAGTAAGAGTGCAAAAGGAAAATATTTTTTGGATCAAAAGTTCAAACGTAATATGGAAGAAGCTCAGAAATATGATATTCCAGTTGGTGTTTATTTTTATTCTTATGCAGAAAATGTTATGAGTGCGAAGAAGGAAGCTGAGTGGGTATTAAAGCAGATTCAGCCTTATGAAGTTATGTTACCAGTTGTATTTGATTGGGAAGAATGGAATTATTTTAATTATTATCATGTCAGTTTTTATGAATTAAATCGTATGGCAGAGAGTTTTATCAAAGTGGTTGAAGATGCTTCTTATCAGGGGATGCTTTATAGTAGTAAATCTTATTTAGAGTCGATTTGGGAACCGTTTGATCAGGTTTGGCTTGCGCATTATACGAGTAAAACAAATTATAGTGGAAAATATCAGTTTTGGCAATTAACGAGTAATGGGAAGGTAGATGGAGTTGAGGGACCTGTTGATATTAATGTTTATTATCCAAATGTGAAATGATGTCATTTGTTCAAATTTTTATTTTGTTCACATCTAAAAGTATACATGATATAATGGATATTAGAGGTGTAAGATGGCAACGTTTTTAGATTATTTTTTATTGTTTATCAGTTATTCTTTTTTTGGATGGCTCATTGAAACTGTTTGTTGTAGTGTTAGCCAAAAGAAGTTGGTATTGAATCGTGGATTTTATTTGGGTCCTTATTGTCCTATCTATGGGTATGCAGCGATTGGCATGGTTTTGTTTTTGAAAAAATATTTAAATGATCCTATTGTGTTATTTGTAATGTCCGCAGTAGGTGCTTCAACTTTGGAATATTTGACTAGTTATGTGATGGAAAAGTTATTTAAAGCTAGATGGTGGGATTACTATGATAAGTCATTTAATATTAATGGAAGAATTTGTCTACAGAATAGTATTTTGTTTGGTTTATTAGGTGTATTTTTGCTTTGTGTTTTTAATCCATTTTATACTACTTTTCTTTTTAGAAATCCTCCAATCGTGCGCTATATTATTGCTTCTATTTTATTATTTATTTTTATGATTGATAATGTGATTTCGTTTATTACTATGTTTCAGATCCGTGCGAATGCGGTTTTGTTGTTGCAGGATTCTACGGCTCTTATTAGTAAGCAGGTAAAAGATATGCTTTCTAAAAATAGAATGCTTAAGAAACGTTTGTTAGAGGCTTTTCCGAGAGCTAAGGTATTAAATCATGAAAAGATTTTGAGTACTATTCGTCATTCGTTAAAGAAGATTGGTAAGAAATTATGATATGTTATTTTTTATTAATCAATTTAGTTTCGTTTTATCTTTGTTATTGTGATAAGAAAAGAGCAGTTGCGCATCGGTATCGAATTAGTGAAAGTATGTTGTTGTTTGTGTCATTTGTTGGTGGTGCATTGGGCTTTTTGTTTGCGATGTATTTGTTTTATCATAAGACAAGGAAGTTTAAGTTTTTGATTTTAGAGCCTTTATTTTTGGTTTTATGGATTTTGTTAGGAGGAGTGTTATGATTACTTTTATTTGGTATCCAAGGTGTAGTACTTGTAAGCGTGCGAAAGCTTGGCTAGATGAGAAAAAAATTTGTTATGTAGAGCGTGATATTGTGCTTGATCATCCGAGAGTGGAAGAGTTATCTTGTTGGTATCATTCCAATCAGAAATCATTGGGGAATTTTTTTAATACGAGTGGGAATTTGTATAAGGAATTGAATTTGAAAGAAAAAAGGCTTTCAATGAGTGAAGAAGAACAATTAGAATTGTTAGGTACGAATGGGATGTTGGTTCGTCGTCCTTTGATTGTGGGGGAAAAAGGAATTTTGATTGGATTTAAGGAAGAAGAGTGGAAGTTGTTTTTTGAGGAGGATTTGAAATGAGTATTGATAAATTGTTAGGAATCAAATATCCAATTATACAAGGTGCGATGGCTCGTATTGCGGATGCGACTTTGGCAGCAGCAGTTTCTAATGCAGGAGGTCTTGGGATTATTGCGGCAGGGGGACTTAGTAAAGAAGAACTTCGGTTTCAGATTCAAAAATGTAAGGAATTAACCTCTCATCCATTTGGGGTGAATATTATGTTGATGGCTCCGAATCGAGATGAGCTGGCCCAGGTATTAGTGGAGGAGCATGTTGCTGTGGTGACTACAGGAGCAGGAAGTCCAGAACCTTATGTTTCAATGTGGAAGAATGCTGGTATTAAAGTCATTCCAGTGGTTGCTAGTGTGAAGCATGCTCGTAAGATGGAATCATTAGGAGTAGATGCGATTGTAGCTGAAGGAACAGAAGCTGGTGGACATATTGGAAGTACAACAACGTTATGTTTGGTTCCTCAAGTTGTAGATGCAGTAACTATACCTGTGATTGCAGCGGGTGGAATTGCTTCTGGAAGGGCTATGAAGGCAGTAGAGGTATTAGGAGCTCAAGGAGTACAAATTGGAACGTTGTTTTTGGCGACTTTGGAGTGTCCAATTTCTGATTCTTATAAGAAAGCAATTGTGAATGCGAATGATACTGATACGGTTGTAACAGGACTACATGTTGGAGCACCTGTTCGTACAATAAAAAACAAAATGACGGATGCATATTTGAAGTTGGAGCGTGAAGGTGCTGATCGTGAAGAGTTAGAGAAGTTTACAATGGGATCATTAAAAAAAGCAGTTGATGGGGATGTTGATTATGGATCTTTGATGTCTGGTCAAATTGCTGGAATGGTTTCTTCTGTTTGTTCTGTGAAAGATGTAATTGAGACGTTAGTGAATGAGTATAGAAGCTGATTTTGAAAGTCAGTTTTTTTGATAAAAAAATCTTAGTTTGCGCTAAGATTTTCTATTTCTTCCTTGGAAAGATCCGTTACTTTCATAATAAAGTTAATGTCAGCATTTTCTTCTAACATTTTTTTCACAATTTCTTTTTTATTTTCTAAAATTCCTTCTTTTTTCCCATCCTCTATTCCATTCAGATATCCATCCTCTTTGCCATCATCATA
>CAJTLA010000045.1 GCA_910576985.1 uncultured Bacilli bacterium | reverse complement strand
TCTATTATGATATCACTAATGCCATATCTTAAGTTTTTGTTTTCTTTTTTGTATTCTTTATCTGCATACCAGAAATCATCTACTTTTTCTTGAAACGCATCAGATAAAAACAGTATTAAATTCCTTTTTGTACTAAATATGTTTTTAAAATTTAAATCGTATTTTAATCCATATAATTTTTGGGTCATCTACTCCTCCTTGCTAGAGGAATGACTGTATCTACATTATACAAGAGTACTCAGTTCTTGTCAATGAGATATTGCTTCCTCATTGATAATATACCTCGTAAGTATCCCTAATTCCTTCAAAATACGGAAAAAAAAGAAATTTTTTTCAATTCCTTATAGCTGAGTAGTAACTTAAAAAATCAACTTTTCTCTAATATTTTTAAACCTCTATGGAGTCTTTCCTTAGCAAAATCAAACTCTTTTTTTGCCTCCTCATCAAACTCTAGCACACAAGAATACAAAATATCTTCTTGATAAATAATAAACCAATGATCCCCCATCATAACAGAAGCACCAGATGGAATACACAATCTTTGAACTTCAGTATCATTCAAATATGCATGAAGTCCTAAAATACGATTCACTTTTTTTAAAACACCTTCATCCACAAAATCACTTATAACAACAGGATTCCGAACCCTCTTATAAATTGGCTCCACATCAAAAAACTGAAGATCATCCACTTCACAACGACTCTTAGAAGAAGCCATACAAATCAAATCATAACTTCCATAATCTGTAGTAAAATAACCATAATGCTCCATCAAATTAGGACAATGACTAATAAAATAACTCCAATCAGAACTCTCACGATCCATTGGCTTATCCCCAATTTTCTCTGTTACTTCCTTCGAAACATTTGATGGATAATCACTTAATACATAACTTTGAGTCACAAACACAAAATCAATAGAAGAAGAACTGACAATATCCTCACATGCCATTTTAAAAACCTCAACCAAATCTTGCTCATATTCTCCAAAATAACCATTGCCAAGATCATCATAAATTGTTTTTAACTGATTGATAAACAAAGAATTCCCATTCCGAAAACCAGAAGCTTTTCCTATAAACTTCCCAAAATGATCCATAAACTTTAACACAAAACCATTTTTATCAATACAACAATAACTCATAAAATCATGATCATATCCTCCAACCTTAAAACAAGAATCGGTATCAATACCAGATAACAAAACAGTTTCATCATTAAAATCATACATAGAATACCTGTAATACTTTGTTTCACCTGATACATAAGGAACTGTCGAACAATTTCGTTTCGACATTTCTACCATTAATTCTGTAGCCATCGAAACAACATCCACACTTTTTTGATTCGTATATTCCGAAGAATCACATAATCTTAACACCAAATCAGAACCTAAAATCGCAATACTTTTTTGATCAACATTAGGTAGCATTATCATAAGCTTGAAAAAATCAGAAAAGCTCATACATGAAAAACCACAAAAATCATCAGCATGATTCATATAGTGAATCAACGTATCCCTATGATCTGGCAAAAATAAAAAGTACCATAAAAGCCATTCCATTCCACTAACAGAATACTGAAAAAAATCTACAAGATCTGAATCTGCAAACCTTTTCGCACTTGTTTCAAAATCAAATTCAAAATATTCATCTGTGAATGGAAATTCATTCTGAAACAAAGAAAAATCCAACCATTCATCAACCGAAATGGTTTTTACATAAAACAAAATTTCCTTTTTAATATTCTGAAAAACACGCTTTAAAACCTGATATTGTTCCATTTCCTTCCCAAAACGAATTCCCTTATAAACATATTGACCACATAAAGAATCATACTGAACAATATCCTGATATGGTCTCATTTCCGCACTATCATACCGAATATATCCTTGATTCAATCGATGAATGAACTTTACTGCCTTTTGATACCGTTCATACTCAGAATAATACGTAGGTGGTGTTATCACTTGTTCTAAATCATGATGATGATTCAAAACAAACCCATCTATCAACTTCCAAATAATAACAGAATCTACTTCACTATAACGTTGAACTAGCTTTTTAAGAAACTCCAAAACAGAAGGGTCTAAAGATCGATATAATTGCTCAAATTTTCGTTTTTTTCTAGGTAGAATCACTTTTTTTTGAACCAATGGATGATCAATCTTCAACTTAAAATAATCCTTAATAGAGTCTAAATAAAACTGCATCTGTTTCTTTTTATAACTTTCTTTACTTTTAGAAACATAAAGGGCGGAAAAAGAAGAAATAACATCCTGAATTTTTCGAATCTCTTTTGAACTTTTCCCATGAAAAACTTCAGAATAATCCCGCATTGCCTGAAATAAAATAGAAAACCGATCTCCTAGCACCTCTTTCATCTGATTTACAAGTGAAAGAAGCCCAAATTTCTCTTTACTCCTTAGCTCTGCACAAATTCGTCCAAATACATTCTTATAATTTTCTTTATGCTCAACACTATACTCATTCCATTTTAACTCCGATAAAATCTCAAAAATAACACCAAATATGGTAATAGAAGGAGCACACGAAATCTCTCGCAACAAAGATTCCTTACCATTTTTAAAACTTATTGAATCTAAATTAAAATTGATAACACCATTTTCTCTCATCTTCATTTCCCCACTTATATAGTAATAATAATTATGTTACAACAATATCAAAAAATTCAGTACACAACTGAACTTTTTTTAAACTCCTACAGACATTGTTTCAGGCAATGTAGAACCACCATCAATCACAATTCCTTGACCAGTAATGTAAGATGATTCATCACTCGCCAAAAAGGCAGCTAACTCGCCAAGCTCTTCTACAGTCCCAAGACGTTTCATCGGAATTCCCATTGCAATTCCTTGAATCACCATCTCTGGATTTTCAGCATTGGTTTCTTTCGCAATTCCATCCACCATTGGCGTTTGAATATATCCTGGCATAATCGCATTCACACGAATATGTTTCTCTACCAATTCCATAGCTAAAGACTTTGTAAAACCAATCAAAGCTGCCTTCGTAGTCGCATAAGCAACCTCTCCAACATCTGCTACCATAGGACCAGTAACACTAGATAAATTCACAATCGAACCACTTTTCATAAAAGGTAAAGCCGCTTTCGTCACATTCCAAGTTCCTTTGATATTCACATCAAAATGAAAATCTCTCATCTCATCATCCATATCTTCAAACTTAGAAAGCCTTGCAACACCAGCATTGTTTACCAAAACATCGATTCCACCAAAACGATTTTGAATATGCTCCATACAAGACTTTACCATCACCATATTACGAATATCTACTTGAAAGCCATATACCTCATTATTAGGCTTTTTTAAAGACTGTAAAGACGCACCCAACTGTTCTGAATTATCTAAAATAATAACTTTTGCTCCATACTTCAAAAATACTTCTGCAATTCCATAACCATTTCCCATAGCACCACCAGTAACTACTGCCACTTTATTTTGTAACTTCATTTTATCCCCATCCTATTCTATAAACATTATAACAAAAAAATCAAAAAAAAAGAAGCACTTGCTTCTAAATTTTGTTTAAATTTTGCAACCTTCGAATCACCTTTTTTTCAATTCTAGAAATATAGGACTGACTAATCCCTAATACTTCAGCAACATCTTTTTGAGTCATTTCAGTAGAGTTATATAAACCATACCTCAAAATCATAATTTTTTGATCTCTTTCATTTAACTTTCCAATTTCACTATAAAGCAAAGAACGCTCTGTTTCATTTTCTAATCCTTTCGTTACAATATCTGCATCCGTTCCCAAAATATCTTCTAATCGAAGCTCATTTCCTTCAGCATCAAACTTGAGACTATCTTCAAAACTCACCTCACCTTTTCTTTTCTTGTTTTTTCTTAAAAACATTAATATTTCATTATCAATACAGCGAGAAGCATATGTAGCTAATTTAATATTTTTATCAGGCTTATAAGTACTCACCCCTTTAATCAATCCAATCGTACCAATACTCACCAAGTCTTCTAAATCAACTCCTGTATTTTCATATTTCTTAGCCAAGAAAACAACCAATCGAAGATTATGTTCAATCAACTTATTCTTCGCATACTCATCTCCTTCTAGACTTTTCAAAACATAATCAGTCTCATCATCTTTTGATAATGGTTCAGGAAGCTTATCCGCACTCCCCACAAAAAACAAATGATTAGAACCACAAAACAAATGAACTAAAAATTCCCATATTTTTTTTAGCATCTCATCCCTCCATTAATTTCGTATGTAACAACACATCTACTCCATCAATTGTAATATTTTGTTCCATAATCCCTAATAATACATTTTCACGAATTCCAACTCCAACAATCTCTATTTTAGGAATCCGAATACAACGCAATAATGTACTTGAATTAGCAGTTGATATTGGTACCAAAACCATCTTAAATTCATTAATATCATAAATAAGTTTTCGATGATCAATCAAAATAATTGGATGATGATGATATGGATCCTCGAGTAAATTCCCACTATCCAAAAAACCGCTACAATGTAAAAGCCTTCCTTGTCCAAAATCAAGATTCAGTTTATAATAATTTGAATAATTATGTTTCAAATAAATTCCTTGTTTTACATAAGCATAGATAATAATCGGTGAAGCAAAAATTAATACAATATAATTAATACTAAGCCCACTATGATAAAATACAATTCCTTCTTGTTTATAAGAAAATTCCACATTCAAATAATATAAAAAACCACCCAATATCAAACTAGAAGTATACAAATAAAACAAATTTTTCAAAGTATATTTCAAATCACGATATCCAAATGATACAATCACCATTACCACACTAACTATAAATTTTAATAAAAACAGCTCAATACTATTCATTTTAAAAAACAAAAACAAAATACTAACCCCTCCGAAAGAGGAACCTTTTAGTAACCGATAAATCGTAACATTTCTTCTTAATAAAATAGAAACCCCCATCAATAAAAAGAAATCAAACAGAAAATTTAAAATCATAATTAAATCGAGATATAGTTTCATAGGATCACCATTGTTACTATATCATGAACAAAACAGAAATTATGTCGTTTTATTTTTTAATTCATCAATTTCTTTTTGCATCGCAACGATCGTTTTTTCAAACAAGCAAACAAGTTCTTGATTAGAAAGTGACTGAGATGGATCTGAAGCTTTTAATATTGCAATTCTAGCAGCATTCGTACACAATACTTGTCCAACTAACATTAACCAATTGCCCAAATCGTTTTGCTGTTTAGCTTCCAATTCAGGAACCAATAACAGCCCCACTACTACTGCACTAATGGTAAAAATACTCGCTTCTTCATTCAACTTTTCATTCATATTTTTTCTCCAATAATAATAAATGAAATAAAATAAAAATTATTCAAAAAAAAATGTCATAATTGACATTATAACAAATATCACTATTTAAATAGAAATATTTATAATAAATTAAAATCCTCTTTTTCTTAAAAAAGCTGGAATAATTGTATCATCTTCATTACTAGAATCTACTTCTTCTTCTTTCCTAGAATCCTCTCTTCTACCACTATAAGATTGATACAAAGGTTCACTTTTCTCTTCAAATCCTGTGGCAATAACAGTAACAATAATTTCATCATTTAAATTTTCATTAATTACTGCTCCAAAAATTGTATTAATATCTGTGTTAGCAGAAGAACGAATCACTTCAGCAGCCTCTTCCACTTCAAATAAAGTCAAATTAGAACCTCCAGTAACATTAATAATAGCGTCTGTTGCTCCACTAATACTAGTTTCCAATAGAGGACTAGAAACTGCATTTCTAGCAGCCTCTGCTGCGCGATCCTCTCCAACCCCCATTCCGATTCCAATTAAAGCATTTCCACGTTTTTCCATAACCGCTTTTACATCGGCAAAATCCAAATTGATAAGTCCTGCTACGGCAATCAAATCAGAAATTGATTGTACACCTCTTCTTAATACATTATCAACTTCTTTAAAAGAGTCTAATAGTGGAGTTGTTTTATCAATAATTTCTCTTAAACGATCATTAGGAATTACAATTAATGTATCTACATTTTTCTTTAATTCATCCAAACCAGCTAAAGCTTGAGTCATTCTTTTCTTTCCTTCAAATGAGAATGGTTTTGTAACAATTCCAACAGTCAAAGCACCCATTCCTTGTGCAATATTAGCAATCACTGGGGCAGCCCCTGTTCCAGTTCCTCCACCCATTCCACAGGTAACAAAAACCATATCTGCACCTTTTAATGACTCCTCAATTTCTGTCTTTGATTCCAAAGCCGCTTCTTTCCCAATTTGCGGATTAGCTCCAGCTCCTAACCCATTTGTTAGCTCCGTTCCAATTTGAATTTTAATTGGTGCTTGGGATGTATTTAGTACTTGCAGATCCGTATTCGCTACAATAAATTCTACTCCCTTGACACCAGATTCAATCATTCTATTGACAGCATTACAACCGCCTCCACCGACACCAATTACTTTAATTTTCGCCAATTGATCCATTTCTAATCCAAACATATATATCCTCCCTTATTCACCAAAAAAGTATCCAAATACTTTACCTAACATCGTCTCGTTTGAAATATTAATTACATTCTTTCTATTTGATGATAACAACTCCATATCATTATTACTAATCATAGTACATTCTCTTCCTTCTAGCTTTAACTTATGTATAAAATAAACAATATTTCCAACCGCTGAAGAATACTTATTATTTCGAATACCAAGCATTTTCACATTGCCAATAATCGCTTTTTTTCCGAAAATATCATTCACAAGTTTTTCAAAATGAGAACTACTACTAACACCTCCTGTAATAATCACATACTCCACTGTCTTGTCTGTTAAAATACTAATTTCTTTTCGTGCTAAAGTAAGAATTTCCTCAGCCCTAGACATAACAATTTCAGAAGCCTTTAACTGATTAATTACAATTGCATCTCCTTGATCACTTGAAATTTCATAGTTCTCATTAGCAACTGCTACTGATTTATGAGCAAATGCGAATTTCTCTTTTAATTTGATAGCATCTTCTAAATCTATTTTATACATATAAGAAAGATCATTATCAATGTTTCTACCACCAATTCCTATTACAGAATTTTTCACAATAATTCCTTTATTGTAAAGAGAAACAGTTGTCGTTTCGGCACCAATATTGATAACAGCACCTACTTGCGAATCAATATCTTTATTCTTAAATGAATAAATATCTCCTATGCTACAAAGAGAAATATCAACCACTTCCACACCAATTCCTTCTAACAAACTAACGACTGAATAAATATTCTTTTTAGGCGTTGTTACTAAAATTGCTCTTGTACTCAATGTTGTCCCAACTAATCCTTTTGGCTCTTTAATTTCAGTTTTATCATCCACATTAAAGTCAATCGGAATAATTGCTACCATCTCTTTATCTGGATTTAATTTTGATTGAGCCACACTTTCTAAAACCTGTTCTATGTCTTTCCCAGTAATGGTAGAATCCTCATGTTCAATTGGAATCTCTCCTTTTACCATAGAAAATTCCGCAAAATAACTAGGAACAGATGCAATCACTTTTTTAATTGTAATTCCAAGCATATCCTCAATCTCATTAAACGCCTTTCTGACAGATACAGAGGCCGCCTCTGCATCTATAATTAACCCCTTTTTAATTCCTTTTGATTTAACAGAAGATGCTGCAAGTAAATTTAACTTATTCTTATACAACTCACAAACAATCAATTTGACTGTATCTGAACCAATATCGATGCTAGTATAAATATGCTTCACATGATCATCTCCTACAATCTAATAACAATTATACTATAGATTTTAAAAAAGTAAAAGAGATAAACGAAAAAAAATGATAAAATAAACTGTTTTTTATCATTTTGAAAGTATTAATATTGTTTTGATACAATAAATATGATCGATATAAATCGTTTTTTGTTCGTTATTGTCCTTCTAAGATTTCAAAAGAATTTCCTGCATCCAATTTCAAAATCCCCTTTTTATTTGCAAACTCTTCTTTGCGAATAATTTCAATATATCGTTCTATCACCGAAAATCGAGTCAACGTTAAATATACATAATTCCCATCATTCATAGAAAGTAAAAAACGCCCATCATCCACTTCATTTGGATCATACTTTATTTCTGAAATTCTAGATAATACCTCTCTAGGGACTTCAGACATTTTCTCATAAAATTGTTCATATTTTGTATTAGGAATATAATTAATCACAAACGGAATTTCAAAATTTGCAGTCACCTCTTTCCCATCTAACAAAACTGTCTTATGGTTGGGCTCATAATAAAATAATGGATAATTTTCTTCTACACTAATCGTAACACAGCCAAACAAATTTTTTTTGACTTCTACATTTTTAATATATGTGTTTTCTAATAACCTTTTTTTGATTTGAAAAGATAAATTTTGAAAATTAGATGGATAATCCCGAAGACCTGACAAATCAATAATTTCTTGGTCACTAAAAAAATGATTATTTTTGATGACAATATTTTTAATAGGTGACCGATAGCAAAAAAACAAAAAAGAAGCAAGTAGAAACAACACAAAAAGAACTAGTAATATTCGTTTATATAGAATTTTTACTTTTTTTGGGGAAGTTTTCATTTGCTTCTTTTCCATTTTATCACCTTTTTATTCTACAAACTCTTGTTCAATTTTTAACTCGATCCCTGTTACCTCTTTTACTTTATCACGAATCTCTAAAATTAATTTTTTGATATCATCTCCGCTAGCATTATCTTTATTAATAATGAAATTGGCATGTTTTGTGCTCACTTCGGCTCCTCCAATATTTTTTCCCTTATAAGAGATTTCTTCAATAAGTCTTCCCGCAAAATCTCCCTCAGGATTCCGAAAGACACTCCCTGCACTTGGATACTCAAGTGGTTGTGTTTCCAATCTCCTTTTTTTTCGATCTTTAATAATCTCCATAATTTCCTCTGCATCTTTTTTGATCAAGTCTAGCTCTACTTCTAAACAGATATACTCTGGATGTGCTTGTAAAAAAGAAGTTCGATAATGAAAATTCATATCTTGATTACTCATAGTTTGAATTTCTAACTCTGGTGTTAATAAAGTGACTGTTTTAACGATATAACCCATATCACTTTTATAAGCACCTGCATTCATGAAAATAGCGCCTCCAATAGTTCCAGGAATTCCAGTTGCGAATTCTAATCCTGAAAGTCCCATTCTAGACACTTTAAGTGCTAATTTTATCAAAGAATATCCAGCTCCCACGGTTACTCGAGTATCTTTAATATCCAAAGAATAAAACTCACTTAGTTTAATCAATACGCCATGATAGTGACTACTAAATACCAAATTAGAGCCATTTCCAATCACTTTATGTTTCACCTTATGTTCTCTTAAAAATAACAACAATTTTTTTAGCATATCAATCGTTTCAGGAAAAACAATGGCATCTGCTATGCCATTAGATTGATATGTCGTATATTCTTTCAAATCGGCATCAGCAATGACTTTGCCACAATTTAATTTTTCCAACTCTAAAATCACATTCATATTTTTACTTCCTATCTATTAATTCTCTAATACTTGTCACAATCTTAGTTGCACTATTAGGAATATCCATTTGTTTTAAATTGGATTTCATTTCATTTAGCTTTTGATCATCATGAATAATCTGATCAATCGTTTCTGTTAAAATATTGCCATCCAAATTTTTTTCTTCTAATAAAATACATGCATTTGATTCAATAAGCCCCATCGCATTTTTATACTGATGATTATTAGGTACATAAGGACTTGGAATCAAAATAGATGGGATACGTAAAGCAATAATTTCACTAAGAGTCGAAGCCCCTGCTCTTGAAACCATCAGATCAGTTCGCTTCATAATACGAGTCATATTCTCAATATAAGGAACCACTTTAACATTAGATGGGAACTCTTTTTTAGATATTTCTTCATAATCATTTTTTCCAGTTACAAACAAAATTTCATAGTTTTTTCCAGAAAATGAATGCATTGTAGCAATTAAAAATTCATTAATTTTACTAGCTCCTAATGATCCCATAACTACCAAAACTAATTTTTTATGAGCGCTAAGTCCAAATGTTCGTTTCTCCATAGGAAGCTTTTTAACTGCTTCCTCACTACAAGGATTTCCAGTAAAAATAGTTTTATCTTGAGGAAATTCCTTTAAAGAAGAAGGAAATGATACACCAATTAAATCTACATAACGACTCAAAAAAAGATTAGATGCCCCTGGAACACTATTTTGTTCATGAATAAATGTTTTTATTTTTAATTTATGAGCTGTATAAATGACAGGAGCTGTCACATATCCGCCTACTCCAATTACAATATCTGGTTGAAAATCTTTCATAATTTTTTTTACTTTTTTTAAAGCTTTCAAAAAACAAGCAACCGTTTTTCCATTTTTCCATATTTGTTTTCTATAAATTCCATATATTTCTATTGTTTCAAAAGGAATTCCTTCTTTAGGAATAATATCTTTTTCCATTCGATTATGTGTTCCAATATAAATAAACTCACTATCTGGTTCTAACTCTTTGATTTTGTTAATAATTGCCAAGGCAGGATAAATGTGTCCCCCAGTTCCACCAGCACTAATCACTACTCTCACACTTTTCACATCCCTTATATTTTCATTATATCATATTCCATTCTTGAAAAAAAGAGTCTAAAACAATTTTTAAATAACAAAAAAATAGGAATATTCCTATTTTATTCCTATTTTTCGATTTTTTTATCATGGAATTTACATGTCCCAGTCGGTAACAAAACTTCAGAATCTGTTCCGCTATTTGCATCGGTTTCATAAATTAACTGATTAGATTCCGTTCTGATTTTTACTACCATATCATTAGGAAATTGTGAATTCGTCAAAGGATTTTCAATAGATTCTTCTAACAACCCCTCTACTTTTAAACACCCCAAAGTAATAACTGTATTAATCTCTTTATCAGGTAATTCTAAAGTATGAATTGCCATCCAATCCTTCGCCGCTTTTTCAAAATTACGCAATTGAACTTCATATAAATCACGTTTTCCTTTAGAAACATTTTTAGAAACAGCTGGAATAATTAAAAGAGCAAGCAATGCAAGTAAAGTAATTATTCCTAATAATTCTGGTAATGTAAATCCTCTGTTTTTCATCTTTACACCTCTTGATTCTTAATATAAGAATACATTGTTTTTATAACTTAGTCAAGAGAGAAGTATATAACCTTTTAAAAATTTATTTTACAACACTACCACCCGGAACGAGATGTTGTTGTCCGTAAAACCACCGTTGTTGCGGAAGTAGAACACTCCCGCATTCGTCGTATTGCTATAAACTCCGCCACGAATGAACCACGGGCTACTCGAATAGACGAAGTTGGCGTTATCTGAATACCATCCGCTCGTCTCGCTTAGTGCATGTCCGTAACATATTCCTGAATTACATGCTGTTGTTGCACTTGTGCTTGTGTAATTATCGTAATACTT